>JAKOTC010000230.1 GCA_029776465.1 Bacillota bacterium | reverse complement strand
GGAACCGCAGGCGCCCGCTCCAGACGGAGACCACCCTCGCTATTACCTCATTTATCGAGGGGTTAATTCGAAGGCTTTGAAAGTAATAGGCCAGAAAAAAGCGGAACAGCCTGGTTCCATATTAATTTATATAGATCTCACTGCCACCGAGGGTTGCACATACTATTACGCCATTCGCTCCGTTGACAAAGCGAGAAACGAGTCCAAGCAGCCGGAACTTTTGGTGGCCAATCCCCTGCCGCCCCCCCGGGCGCGCCTGTTGGAGCCTCTGGCCGGCGCGACCATAATCGACAAAGGCGAGGGCGGCAGCCTGAGCTTGATCTGGGAAAGGGTCCAGCCAGTGGCGGACCAGGTATCCCGCTATATTGTGGAATATGCACAAGACGCAGGTTTCAGACGGCAAGTATTCGACCTGGCAGTCGGTCCGGCGCAGGAAGGCTGTCTTTTGTCCATGTCCCAGTTGACAGACGGCGTCTGGTACTGGAGAGTGAAGACGGAATTCGTCTCTGGTGTCGTCTCCTACTCCGAAGTGGGCAGATTCGTATTGCTCAAAGAACAAAGCGCCGGCAGCCTGAAAGGAGTTCTCTCCTACGTTGAGTTGGAACCCAAGGTTTTGGCGGGCAACAATGCCACCAACATTTTTGTGGCGCTGAAAGTTCCGGCCAAAATGCAAATCCGGATCTTCGACAGCAGGGGCCGTTTGGTCCGAGAACTGGCGGAAAGCAATTATGCGGCCGAGGTGTACACCTGGCAGTGGGATGGCCGCGACAGAGCGGGCAGGAAAGTGCCGGATGGCCTGTATTTTGTGCAAATCAAAGCGATTGCTCCGCCTGAACCGGAAAGCACGGTGGTCAAGCGGGTGCAAATTTTCAATTAACCAGTAAAGGGGGATGAGAGAGAGGGGATACTGATTTTCGGCGCCGGGCTGCGGGCGTTCAGCAGCAAAACCGAAAATAATTAGACCAAGGACCGCTTTTAATCGTCAGGCCGGAGGCGGGGGATCCTGTCCCTGGCAAAGCAACCGCTGCGCTGCAAAAACTTGGCGAAAAGAACCGGGCCCTCTGGCTTCCTCTCTTTCCGAGCCGGGTGGCCCGGTTCCGGGAACCAAATGAGGAGGAGCAATCCCGCCGCGCGGGAATGAGCATTCAAAATTGATATTTGGACAAGGGGTGGTCTGATGAAGAGGTTTTGGCTGTTGTTTTTGTTGGGCTTGTTGTGTATCGCTAATTTGGCGCAGGCCGCTTTAGAGAGCGGTGGTTTTGCGGGGCCGGATGCCGGTTTCATAGAAAAGGGAAACAGCAACATGACCGTGGTTCCCAATCAGCTTTCGTTTTGGGGCAACACTTATCTCAGCATGCCGGTGCTGATCAAAGAGGCTGGATTGTACAAGGTTTTGATCAGCGCCTGGGGCTCTCCCGCCGAAGATCCCCGGGGCGGGAAATGGCCGCTTATGAAGTTGCTGTTGGATGAGGAGGATATTTGCACCTGGGAAGTGGCAAGCCAGCAAAAACAGCTTTACGTCAGCCCCGCCATGGAGCTGAACCCCGGCACTTATCAGCTTAAAATAGCCTTTATCAACGATTACGCCGCGGACAAAGCGGATCGCAATCTTTTCTTCGACGGTATTGCCCTGGGGGCTGTCAAGGGGAAAGACGATTATCCGGTGGTGATGTTCAAAGGGAGACCCGCGGCGAGCTTCGGGAAATTTATCGAAGGTCAGGAGGCCAAGAAAGCCGAAGCAAATGTCGCGGCGGCTTCCGCTATCCCCGGCTTCTATCCAGAAAAGCGGAAGATACCGGAATACGATTCTCCCACTGTGCCCAAACAGCAGATCAATGTCACCCTGTCCAACGGCCTGAGCTATCGGCTGGACCAGTTTGAAGTTACAGAGTCCCTAAACGGCAAGTGGAAAATTTCGGGCCTGGTCAACAGCACAGAACCTTTTGACCCGGATGTGGATCTGGATACGGGTTATTGGCGGGAGGATTATAACGATGCCGACTGGGAGGAAATCGACGTGCCCCTGGATTGGTATCGGAAATATCCCAACGCCAGGAAAACAGATGCTCCTTATGT
>JAKOTC010000229.1 GCA_029776465.1 Bacillota bacterium | reverse complement strand
CGCGTTTTAGTTTATTGCTGTTCCAGCTCTCTGCTCGCGGCACGGCAAGCGGCAAGCGGCCAGCGGCAAGTTGCCGCTCCCAACTCGCGGCGGGCAGGCGGCAAGTTGCCGCTCCCAATTCGCGGCGGGCAGGCGGGCAGTGCCCGCTCCCAGTTCGCGGCGGGCAGGGCCCGCTCCCAGTTCGCGTTTTAGTTTATTGCTGTTCCAGCTCTCTGCTCGCGGCACGGCAAGCGGCAAGCGGCCAGCGGCAAGTTGCCGCTCCCAACTCGCGGCGGGCAGGCGGGCGGTGCCCGCTTCCGATCAGCGTCTTAGTTTGTTCTGTTCCAGCTCTCTGCTCCCGGTCCCGAACCTGAAGTCGTCGCCGTCCGCAGGCGGCGCCCCCTTAAAAACATAGGGCGTTGTACCACACAAAGCGGGTGTGAAAAAGGCAGAATAAGCCAGCGCTATTTATTTTATCATATTCGGATTTAAAAATCCATACTCAGTTCCCAAGCAAGCCCGCCTATAAACAAGAACCCGTCAATCCGGTCATCCTTGCAGAGCAAAGCAGGGCCGTTCCATACAAGAGAAACCGGGTGCGCCGCCCTGCGGGCTTATGCAAAACCGATTGTCCGGCTGTCGGGGCGGCTGACCCATCCCTCATTGTCCATTATTCACGATCAATTGGCCTTCATCCCCAGCCGCTTCAGCAGCTTTTTATCCACACGGACAGCCGGGTTTCTCCGCCTGCATTCGGTGACAATCACCCGCCAGGCGTCCAGATAGTCTTTTTTATTCTCATCCACAAGTATCTGGTTTTTGGATCCCCCATGAACCGTTATTCTGTCTGAAAAAAAACAGTCTGTAAAGAGGAAAACCGCTTCCTTTGTATTCAATCTTCGAAACATTTTCCCACGGGATATGGGCGGTTCTTTTTTGACGGCAGACCGTCAATCCGGCTTCGTCCAGGGTCAATGTTCCCATCAGGAGATTCCCCGGCCCCATATAGTAAATGAGTATAATCAACTGGATAACCAGGAGATAGATGAACGCTGCGGCAAAAACAAACCCAAAATCGTCAAGCAAATGCAGCATGGCCGTTAAACTGACAGCCGGCAAAAGGAAAAAAACAACCACCATACTAATCCAGCGCTTAGAAGAAAATGAATACTGTTTTTTTCATATACAATTCCTCCGTCAATTGATTCAGGGGTCAAGCTGTGCTGATGGTATCGTTCCCAAGGGGAAGGCTGAAGAAAATCCCTCGCCTTCCCCGAATTTAAATTTTGCAGATTCTATACTCTCCGCTTGCCGCGGCCTTTTTCGCGCTTCCATCCTCGAACTTCCAGCCGCCGTCCAGCGCAATCTTGCCGGTGATCCCTTCGGGGACGGTCACCCTCAGAAGGACATTCTCGCCCTCCCGCTTCCAGGCGGACTCGATTCTGCCCTCGGGCGCGATATGGAAGCCCTCGGCGTGAGTGAGGGCGGCGATAAACTGAGGCCGTATCAAAACCTCCCCGTGGCGGGTGAAGGCGTTGTTATACTGAATCCCGGCGATCCACTGGATGAACCAGCTGCTGATATCCCCGAAGAAGTGGTGGTTGAAGGAGCCGCAGTCAAAATCCTCCTCCCGGAAGGATTCCCAGAGGGAGGTGGCGCCCCGCTTGACCCAGTTGCCGTAGGAGGGGAAGTCGGGGGTGACGATCATCTCAAAGGCCAGGTCGCTGTATCCGAAGCGGGAGAGCAGGTGGAAAATCACCCTTGCGCCGAGGATTCCGGTGTCCATCTTCCGGCCGTTTTCCTCAATGAGCCTGAGCAGGTGGGCAAAGGCCTTCTCTTCCTGCTCGGGGGTAAAGACGCCCTGCCAGAGGCAGAGGGCCTGGGAGGTCTGGCAGTTCCCCAGGGCCACTTGGGTTTCGGGGTCAACCAGGTGACTGCGGGCGGCGGCCAGCAGCTCCCCGGCCAGAATATCCGCATAGGCCTTCTCCAGCTTCATCCCCAGCAGGCCAAAAATCTCGGCGGACTTGCGGGCGATATCCAGGCCTATCAGGGTATCGGTCAGCACCAGAGGGGCCTTGTAATCGTCGCACTTCCGTCCGGGCGGGCACCAGTCCCCCAGCCCATACTCCAGCAAACCCTTTTCATTCCGGCGGTTGGACATATAATGGAGATACCGCAGGATGGAGGCGGCGTTGTCGGCTAAAATCTGCTTGTCCCCCCGGTAACGGTAGGTGTAATAGGGCAGCCAGACCAGCACCATATCCCAGGCCGGGCCGTTCCCCCAGTGAAATCCCCAGCCGCCGGTGGGCACGATGCCGGGCAGGGCGCCGTCCTCCCGCTGGGCCGCCCGGATGTTGGCCAGCCACTCGGCATAGCACTTCTCGGGCGCAAGGTTGAGAAGGGTGTGTTCGGCGGAGAGGGCCGCGTCCCCCGTCCAGCCGTTCTTCTCCCGGTGGGGGCAGTCGGTGGGAAAATGATAGAAGTTGGCCAGGGTAGAGCGGCGGGTCAGGGTCTGGAGGGTGTTGGCCGTTTCGTCGCTGCAGGAGAATCCGCCCCGCTCGGCCAGGTCGCTGGACATCTCCAGATAGGTCAGCAGCTCGGAGGTGGCCTGCTCCTCGGTGATGCCCTTCACCAGCACATACCGGAAGCCGTGATAGGTGAAGCCGGGCACATAGGTCTCAACCCCCCTGCCCTTGCAGATGTACACATCGGTCTGATTATATTCCGGATGGTGATAGAGGATGTTCTTCATGGTGAACTCGCCGTTCTCCAGGGCTTCGCTGTGGGCAAAGGTGATTTTCTGCCCCTTCTTCCCCTTGACGGTCAGGCGGCAGACCCCGGCGCTGTTCAGCCCGAAATCGTAGAGATACCCGCCCTGCTGGGGGGTGATGGAAACGGGCTTATGCTCCGCCCGCACCACAATGGGCTCCATCCTGGCCAGCCGGGCCTGACCCCGGGGCTGCTCGGCGGGAAGGCAGAAGGCCCAGCCCGAATCGTCAAAGCCCGGCTCCGCCCAGCCCTCCTGCTCCAAACGGGCGTCGTAACGCTCGCCATAGCGGTATTCGTCAAACAGGATGGGAGAGGGGCTGGTCAAAAAGGTCTCCTCATCGGTTTCAAAAGCGGTTTGGCTTCCGTCCTCGCCGGTAATCTCGCAGCGCAGCGCCAGCCGGGGCACGCCCCGCCACTGGACCTCGGCAAACTTCCAGTTGATCCCCCCGAAGGGATTCTGAAAGCCGTTGCCCAGAATCACGCCGATCACATTCTCCCCCTCGGTCAGGTGGGCGGTGATATCATACCAATCATAATAGACCAGATCATCCGGGTTGCTGATATAGGGAGAGAGGGCTCCCCGGGTGATCTCGGCGCCGTTGATGAACAGCCGGTAAAAGCCCAGCCCGCAGATCAAAATTTCAGCCTTGGCGGGCTTTGCCTCCAGCTCAAAGCTTCTGCGGATATAGGGGGCCGGAATATGCCGGTCAAAATCGCAATACTCACGGGAAGCAGCTATAAAACGGGTTGGAAAATTCATATCAACCATCCTTATAAATTGAGAATTAGATGAATGAGGCGGCTTACAGGCGATGCCCCCGCCGCCCCCTGATGACCTCTTCCATAATAATATATCCGGCGGGCAAATTCAAGGATTTGGTGACATTTCAAGTAAAGCAAAAATCGCCCAGATAAACGGGCGATTTTGATAACTCAAAACGATGGATGAAACACGGCGGGGGCGTCGCTTCTCTTCAAAACCGAAGGGCCGCCCGAGTGTGCTGCCCCACGGGATTATTCAAAACCGTTTCATTCTCCATTGTCAATTCTCAGTTAAATACATACTGTCCCGGTGACATCGTGGTAATAGTCCAGGGTGTCCAGGTTCAGGTCCAGATGATAGCGCAGATACCGCTCGGCGGTGCGGGAGAAAATCAGCAGGCTTTCGCCGCTCAGGTTAAATCCGAAGGGATTCTTGCCGAAGCAGGCCCGGCGCATCCCCTCCAGGGCGGCGTTGGGAACCATCAGCAGAGTGCCAACCCCCCGGCAGCCGTGGCAGTAAAGCCGCCCCTCATCCACCGACAGCAGATAGGGGCCCGTGGGAGTCTGGCAGCTGCAATGGTCCAGCGAGGGGGCATACCCGGCCACCACCGCCATCCGGAATTCATAGATCCCCTTCAGCAGCTCCATGGGGCGCTTTCCCTCGGCCAGCAGGTAGAGGGTGTTCAGCAGAAAGGGCAGCATGGAGGGCTCGGCCTCGCTTCGCAGCACCACGGTGGTCAGCTCGGCCAGATAGGCGGCCAGGGCGTAGGCGGAAAGGCTTTTCTGCAGCCCCATGAAACACTCCTTGGCCTCCACGTCCCGCAGGATGAACCCCGAGGCGTTCTGCTTGACCTCGAACCGCCCGTAGACGAAGGGCTCGGTCAGGGCGGCCATCCGGCTTTTCGCCGACCGGGCGTGAGAAGCGTACACCTTAAAAACCCTGCCGTTTTGATCCAGCAGGGTCAGCAGCCGGTCGGAGTCCTTCTGGTCCTCCGCGCTGAGAATCAAAGCTTCAAAACTGTCCATAAAACACCCTGTTTTAATTGAGAATGGAGAATGGAGAATTAATTCAATGCTAAATCTCCATTTCAACTCATGATGATGAAACTTTATATAGCAATGCCGTGCGCTTGAAACTGAAAAGGAAGAATAAACCAGATTGAATATGAGAATTTTGGAAGATAGCAGGGTCACTTGCCGGATTTGACGATGGACGATAATATCCTTTTCCGCTCATCTTTGTAAACTGAATTGAATTCTGTGTCATTGATAATTTCTGCATCGTGAAGTATTTCGAACCAATAGAGCGTTTCGCCGGCTTCTTTTAAGGCGATGTTCATCTTGTGAATAAAATCGCTTCTGCTTTGCGCGTTCTGCTCCTTCCTCTGCAGCCCGCTCCTCTAATTCTCAATTTTCAATTCTCAATTTATTTCGGGAAATTCAGCCCAAAGTTTTTAATCAGCCCCTCTTTATTGCGCCAGTCCTCCTTGACCTTAACCCACAGGTCCAGCCGGACCGGCACGCCGAAGAAGCCGCGGATGCTCTGG
>JAKOTC010000228.1 GCA_029776465.1 Bacillota bacterium | reverse complement strand
CTCCCTATTGAGGCATTTTAAAACAATACCCGGTTTGTCGCGAAGGGTCAGGGTTAAAACATCATGCAGATCCACCGATTGCATGACCATATCCACATAATGGTGACCGTCATCACGCCTTCCGGTGATGTTCAGGGTCAGATTAATCTTGGCAAAAGCCTTCAGCCTTAAACTGTCGGTGCCGTCCAAATATAATCCCTCCAACTCAGGCTTTACTTCAATCAATATATGTTCGGAATTCCTTTGGTATACTTGAAAAGCAAGCATACCAATAGGTGGAAATTTCAATGGTTATTGTAACATGTTTTCGAAACAATGTCAAATCGGTCAGCTGTGCTTTATACCTTAATATTAAACCATTTACCGCTGGAAAATCTGGTGTACAAAATCACCAGACGAACCGTCATATCAAAGATAATCGCATACCAGGCACCTTCCAGACCCAGTTTTAATACAAAGGCAAGCAGAAAGCTGAAGAGAGGGCGCATAACCCCCACAGCGGCCATCATGGTCCAGGCTACAAACTTGGTGTCCCCCGCTCCCCGCAGACTGCCTGAGGTAATTGCCGTGGAAGTCTGCAGAGGCATAATAAATGCAGCAATCACCATGATTACAGCGCCTTTTGCGATAATAGCCGGATCATCCGTAAACAGATCGACAACGAAGGTACGGCCTAGCACAAACCCCAGGAATAAAAAGATAGAAGCCGCAAAAGCAAGCCGCTGGCCAACCTTGCCGTATATCAGAGAAATATCCGGCCTTTTCAACCCCAGATACTGACCGACCAGAGAAGTCGCGGCCACTCCCAAACCGTCCGCCATGGAAAAGGACAGGTTCAATGCCTGCATGCAAATCTGGTGCGTTGCGTATTCAATGGTTCCAAGCTCAGCCACAATACGGGCGTAAAGGAAAAATCCAATTCGCAGGGCGGCCTGCTCCAACACCGCATTGCCCCCGATCTTGATAATGGAAGAGATGGCTTCTTTATCGGGTTTCCAGCTGTCCGGGTGATTGAGATGGATATGTAGAAAGGAACCGCGCTGCAGGATGGAAAACAGTCCAAGGCCAAAACCGACGGTATTGCCGATCAGCGTTGCCAAAGCCGCACCTGCAACCCCCATGGCCGGAAAGCCGAGGTGGCCTCCAATGAACAAATAGTTCAACGAAATATTAACAAGGTTTGCCGTCAGGTTAATTGCAAGACTGATATGGGTATTACCCACTCCCCGCTGGGCAGCGGAGATAGTCATCGCCAGTACCCGGAAAACCAAACCCGAGTTGACAATCTGAAAATACTGGGTGGCATAATCAATGGTGTCCGACTTGGCCCCCGCCAGCGCCATCATCGGCCGGGCAAAAAACAAGGCGACGACCGTCATTACCAGGGAAAGGGCCAGAGAGATCATCAGCGCCTGTCGAAGGCAGACATTGGCACCTTTCTGGTTTTCCTCCCCCTTGCGCCGCGCGACAATGGCAGTTACACCGATGTTAAGCGCAAAAAACAGGGCCAGCAGAATCATCATGGGCTGACCGGTCAAACCAACCGCCGTGATGGCGTATGCTCCTAGACTCCCCACCATCATGGTATCGGCAGCGCCGATCAGAGAAATCAGCACCATCTCCAAAACCGCCGGAAAGGCCAGCTTCATAAATTTTGAGTAAGCTTCACGCCCCGAAGGCAGTTCGCCTTGAATCAAACGCTCTTTAATCAGATATCGGGGCAAAAATATTTTTCTAATCAGGTTCAAATTGTCATCTCCACATCGTTTTGCCGACGAATGCGGCGGATCTTACACGTTTGGATGATATAAACAATCGTATATTGTTGGATAATATATACAATAAGTACTTTTACGGGCAACGTGCTTTTTCATTATACACCTATTCTTTTTGATTTTCAATTATTTTAGCTAAATCGACTGAGAATATGTTTTTCTTGCTTTTTTCAAAAGCCGTATGTAATCATAAAAGATTTATGATATAATGTTTTTGCTTCTGTTCATTCTATATGAGCCTACTATATGAGCCTACTATATGAGCCTAAAAATATGGATCTTTCTCACCGGAAAGGTTTTTGGTAAAAGGAGTGCGGTTTGTGTCGATTTCAAAGGAAGGCAGCATAACCAGCGGGAAACTGATCGCCAAGCTATTCAGAAAAAACATGGTTCGTTACGGAGCAGGAATTATTCTGGTGATCGTCACCCAAGTCCTCAACACGCAGATTCCTAAACTGCTGGGCGATTTAATTGATTCCCTTCAGGCCCCGAGCTCGGTAATCTCAGAAGTTTACGCTTTGGCGGGAACCATGGCGGGGGTAGCGATTGCCGCATTTTTATTTCGCTTTTTGTGGCGTTATCTGATTATGGGCTTCACCCGCTCTATTGAACTGAATCTGAGGGAATCCCTCTTTACCAAGCTCCAATCCCTCTCTGCAAATTTTTATTTAAAATATAACACCGGTGATCTGATCACCCGTTCCATCTCGGATGTGCAGGCCGTGCGGATGATGTTCGGCATGGGTCTGGTGGGAATTGTGGATGTCCTGGTGGTCAACGCCGTATCGATCTATTATATGGTTCAGTCCACCGGCTGGCTGTTGACGGCTAGCGCCATCATCCCCATCCCTTTTATCATCCTGCTGCTGGTAAAAGTCCGATCCGGCGTTCGTAAACGCTTTCGAAAGCTTCAGGAATCCATTTCGGCCATCTCCTCCAAGGTACAGGAGAACATCACCGGCATTCGGGTGGTAAAGGCCTTTGCCCAGGAAAAAAGCGAAAGCGCCATCTTTGATAAGCTCAGCCGCAATAAATGGGGGGCCGAGATGAAGATGGCCAGGCTTTCAGCGGTGGTTTCCCCCATCGTTCAATTGGCCTTCGGCACGGTGTTCTCTGTGTTTTTAATCTTCGGCGGACAGGCAGTCATTAAAGGGACCCTCTCTCTGGGTGATTTTGTTGCGTTTAACGGCTACCTTCTCCTGGTGATCGAACCGGTTAACATGATCAGCCGGATTGTCCAGGTCTGGCAGAGAGGACGGGTCTCCATGTCCCGTCTGGACGAAATTTTCCGGGTTTCCCCGGAGGTGGATGACAGCCGCGCTGACTCATCCCTCACCGAGCTGGAGAGCACCGATATCCGTGTGGAGGGTCTGACCTATTTCTATCCCGAAAGCAATAAAAAAGCCCTCCAGAACATCAGCTTTTCCCTTCCCCAGGGCGGTATTCTGGCCATCATGGGCCCGACGGGCAGCGGAAAAACCACTCTGGCTAACCTGCTGATGCGGGTCTGGCAGGCGCCCCAAAACCATATTTATATCGGAGGCCATGAGATCTCCACCATTCCTCTGGCGCTCCTTCGCCAGAGCATCGCCTATGTGCCCCAGGACACCTTTCTGTTTTCAGACAGCATCGAAAACAACATCCGCTTTTCCAATGAGAGCATTCCTTTTGAGGAAGTGGAAAAGGCTGCCATCGCTGCCGCGGTGGATGACAACATCAAGGCGCTCCCCAAGGGATATGAAACGGTGGTGGGCGAGCGGGGCATGACCCTCTCCGGCGGCCAGAAGCAGCGCATCTGCATCGCCAGGGCACTGGTGAAAAATCCCCGCATTCTGCTGCTGGACGATTGCCTTTCGGCGGTGGATTCCCAAACCGAACAGCTGATACTGGGCAACCTGCGGGAGATTATGACCCATTGCACCACCCTGATGATCACCCATCGGGTCTCGGCCGCCGCCATGGCCGACAAGATTCTGCTGTTGGATGAAGAGGGCCGAATGGCAGCCTTTGGCAGCCATTCCGAATTGAAGGCTACAAGCCCTGCCTATCAACACCTTCTGGAGGTTATTGAGGCTGAAAAAGAAACCGAAAGCGACAACGGAAAAGAAATCTCCCCCCAAACCGGGTTTCATGCCTCCGGCAGGGGTGGTTTCGGAGTAGAAAGGGAGGAGTTGTTATGAGCAAAATGGGCAACAAAGTAACAGACGCTCCCCTGGCTCCCGAGGGACGGATGGCGGAATATGTCCAAAAGAAAAAGCGGCATACCCTGCTCCGTCTGGTGACTTATTTCAAATATTATCCCTGGCTGACGCTGGTCACCCTGCTGCTGGCGGCCGTCAGCAATTTCGTGGTGGTGGCCAAGCCCTGGATCCTGGCCAATATCATTGATAAAAACCTGAAGACCGGGCTCAACGATATGGAGAGCATCATCCGGTATGCCCTGCTGTACCTGGCGGTGATTCTCGTCGGCTGCGGATCGGATTATCTGCAATCCCTCATGCTTTCCTCCCTGGGCCAGCGGATCATGCACCGGCTGAGAACCGGTCTGTTTTCCCATATCCAGCATTTTTCCATGGGCTTTTTCGACCGCAACTCCTCCGGCAGCATCCTCACCCGCATCTCCAGCGACGTGGAATCCCTCTCCGATTTGTATTCCAGCGTCCTGGTCTCCTTCGTGCGGGATACCCTTTTGATTATCAGCGTGGTTTATGCGATGTTTACCATGAACATCAGCCTGGCCGGCTTTTCCCTGCTGGTCATCCCGGTCATCGCAGCGGCTACCGTGGGCTATCGGTATGCCTCCCGACGCAACTATATCAAGCTCAAAAGTATGCTCTCCCGGCTGAACGGCTTTCTGGCAGAGAATATCATCGGAATGCGTATTGTTCAGATTTTCGGGCGGGAAGAACATAAAAAACAGGAATTTCACAAACTCTCCAAGGAGTATTACCGACTCGGAGTTATTGAAATTATACTCAACAGCCTTTCCAGCCCCTTGCTGAACGCCATCGGAAACCTTTCGGTAGCTGCACTGGTGGCTTTTTTCGCCAAGGACGTGCTGGCCGGAACATTGGCCGTGGGGGTTTTATATGCCTTTACCGATTATATCAAGCAGTTTACCCGTCCCATCTCCCGGATTGCCGAGCAGTTTACCACCATCCAATCGGCGCTGATCTCGGCCGACCGTATTTTTGACATGATGGACAATCAGGCCGACCAGGAAGACATGGAATCCGGCCGGCACATTGACAGCTTAAAGGGCGACATTGAGTTCCAAAACGTCTGGTTTGCCTATCAGGGCGAGCATTGGGTATTAAAGGACGTCAGCTTTAAAATCCACGCAGGGCAGACCGTGGCTTTTGTGGGCGCCACCGGTTCCGGCAAGACCACCATCATCTCCCTGCTGGCACGTTTTTATAAAATCCAGAAGGGCCGGATTTTAATTGACGGGGTGGATATTAACGAGTATAACCTCTCCGACCTTCGCCGGCAGGTTGCCGTGGTGATGCAGGACGTTTTCCTCTTTTCCGGCGACATCAATTATAATATCCGCCTCAATGAAGAGTGGATTACCGACGAAGACGTGGTGCAGGCCGCCACCTTTGTCAACGCCAACGAGTTTATTGAAAAGCTGCCCGACGGGTATAACCAGGAGGTCACGGAACGGGGAAGCTCTTTCTCCGCCGGACAGCGCCAGCTGATCGCCTTTGCCAGAGCGGTAGCCTTTAAGCCCTCTGTGCTGGTTTTGGACGAAGCAACCGCCAATATTGACACAGAAACGGAGGCCGCCCTGAAAAACGCCCTTGCCAATGCCTCCGAGGGTCGAACCTCTATCATCATCGCTCACCGTCTTTCCACCATCACCGGAGCCGACTGCATCTTCGTCATGAAGAACGGACAGATCCGGGAGTCCGGGCGGCACGCCGAGCTTCTGGAAGCGAAGGGGATTTACGCCAAGCTGTATGAACTCTCCCAGAAGACCGGCGAGGGGCTGTAAACTGGTTCGCCGGCGGCGGCATAGAATTCTTGATTCGGGCTTTGCATTATGGTATAATGTTCTTGTTAAATGGGAAATTTTAATAAAAGCCTGAAGTTAAGGGGAGTGTTTGCCTTGCAAAAGGATGTCTTTATGGAACAGCTGGTCAAGCGGAAAATGATGCCCTTTGATCTGCTGATCAATGCCCTGATCATCATTGCCGCCATCGTCGCGGTGGTTGTGATCCTCGGCCCGGTTTCATCCCTGCTTCCCGGATACGGAAGCATTATGCTGCTGGCCTCTATCGCGGTGATTTTCGGCGCTTTCTATCTGATTTACAACAAAAATGTGGAGTTTGAATATATCTTTACCAACGGTGAATTGGATGTGGACACCATCATCGCCAAAAAACGCAGAAAGCGCCTGGTGACTGTAAGTTGCAAAAACGTCACCGCTGCCGGAGAATATAAGCCCGGCAATTCTCAGGAAGCCTCCTGCGCCAAAGTGATCAACGCCACAAGCGGAAGCAACGCGGAAACCTGGTTTCTGGTGTTTGCCCACAGAACATTCGGCAAAACCATGCTGATTTTCGAACCCAATGCCGAGCTGCTGGAAAACATCAAAAATGCCCTTCCCAGAGAACTGGTGCAAAATGTTTTCGGTCGGGGTTGATATGGTGGAGATTGCCCGCATTGAAAAATCTCTAAAACAAAAGGGATTTTTTCAGCGGGTATTCGGAACTGCCGAACAGG
>JAKOTC010000227.1 GCA_029776465.1 Bacillota bacterium | reverse complement strand
TATTCCTCCCCGATTGATCAGATGTGCAAAATTTATGTAGTCTACAACGGGGAAGAAGAAATCCGTCCGGAGATCGAAGCATACGGTTCGGCCATCTGGGTGAACACCATCACCGCCGACCTGGAGTGGACAAGCCCGAAGGCCGAAGAAGGCGAGCTGCGAATTCAAAACGGCGAGATTCTGTCGGTGGAGCCGGTGGAGGGAATCACCCTTGTCAACGGGAAATTCAACTGTGCACAGGGCAAAAATGCCGTCCGGGTAACATTGAAGTATACGGAAGCTCCGCAAAACTCCAAAACCCAGCTGACCCTTTGGACGGACAGCACTAAAACCACCCTCTATCCCGAAATCCTTGAAAATGAACCGGTATACATTCCGGCTATTGGAGTATACGTCAAAAAATCCGGCGGCCCCGCTTTGGAGGAATTTTTAAAAACCCTCTCCGGACAAACCGTCCGCTCGGCCATTCAAAAACTTCCTGAAGTGGATTTGGAGACCTCTGTCCGGGTCAACTATGCCGACAAGCCCCTGTATAAATTCCCGGTTCCCCCTTATGAACCGAAGATGAAAATCGATGTGCCCGACAAAATGGTGATGGGCCAGTGGCGCCTTTCTGCTTGGCATCTGCTGCGCCATACCTGGAGAATGCCCGACGGCAGCCTCTGTGTCAGCATCTGGCCCTTTGACAAGGGCGCCGCTCCCCGCAAGGACGGCAACGAGGGCGCGGCCTGTATTGCCTCGGAGAGCGAGCGCATCCTGCGGACAATGGACTGGCTTGGCTTTCACGCCGAGGCCAGAGACGCCCTGAACTATTGGCTGGACGGCGAGCGGGCAACGCCTTTCTTCAAGTTTGCCGAGGTGATGGGCGAGGACACCCTGGCCAATCCCTACAACAGCTTTAACCACTGTTCTCCGGGCTATGACCAGAAGCACACCTCCGGACACGGTCAGGTGCTCCGCTGCATTGCCCACCACTATCATCTGACCCATGACGATGAATGGTTTGACCGCCATATCGACCGAATTGTGGGAGCCTGCCGTGCGGTGGGGCGGCTTCGGAATGAATTGAAGAAGCATATCGGGCCGGATTCCTGGTGTTACGGACTGCTTCCCCCCGCCTCTTCCGGCGATTTTGGAGAGACCCGCATCCATTACCAGGTCAACGTGACCTTCTATGCTGGGCTTCATGAGGTGGGCATGATTTTAAAACAAAAAGGCCGTCCCGAAGCCGAGGAGATCCTCCGTGAAGCAGAGGATTTCGCCGCCTGCATCCGCAGCGCCGTTGAAAAAACCATCGCCTACTGTCCGGTGAAAAAGGTAGGGGACGGCACCTACCGCCGCTATATCACCTGGCAGCCCTACAGCCGGGGTATGTGCGCTGCGTTGGACTGGAGCGTCAATCCTGCGTATTTTGAAATGGTTTTAAACGGCATCACCCTAACCCCGGATATTATCAACCCGGGCGATCCCATCATCGGCGAAACGCTGGACATGCTGGAGGACACCCTATATTTGCAGGCCAATGCCGATACCTCCACCAGCGTTCACGGGAACCACGTGAAGTCCGTTGAAACGCCTAAGCTGCGGGTGGAGTCCCTTTCCCAGGAGGAGGAGGACTTGCTGTATCGGGGCGGATACGGTCTCCAGTGCGGCATTGAGATGCACAAACGGGCTTATCTCTACCGAAACGAGCCGGAAGCCTATCTGCGTGCGGTGTTTAATTCCTATGGTGTGGAAATCGAACCCGACCGGGCCTATATCTTCTGGGAAGGTCCCCATCAGGGCGGAGCCCCGGACAAAACCTTCGAAGAGGCGGCCTTTATCGAATACATCCGCTGGATGCTGGTCTTTGAAGAAGCGGATACCCTCTGGCTGTGCAGGATGACGCCGAAAAAATGGCTGGAAAGCGGAAAAACCATCTCGGTCACCAATGCCCCCAGCTATTATGGAACCATCTCCTTCTCGGTCCATTCGGATCTGGAACACAATCGGATAGAGGTTTCCCTTTCCCTGCCGGCAAATCTGCCCCGCGTGGCTTTGCGGCTGAGAATCCCGGAGAACAGACCCATTGTGAAAGTTGAAGGGGTGGATACCGGGGTGACCTTTGGGGCAGACACGCTTTATCTTGATCGCCCAGGCCAGGATTTAAAGTTCACCGTTTTATATTGAGCCCTTTATAAATTAATTTAATTCAAAAACTGGCGGAAATCTTTCTGCCAGTTTTATTTTTATCTAAGCTGTGAAAAAAAGGTGAATACTAATGTTAAACCGAACTTATCGGCAAAAGAAGAAGAGCTTATCCTACGCTTTTTTATTGACACCAAGGCTGAAAAAGTCTATAATAAGACATAAGAGCGCGACTTTTTTCCCGTTATTTCCGCTTAAACTCCGCAATTGTTATGATTGTGTGATAAAACAGTTAAGGGAGCATGAATATGGAGCTTTATTCTGCGGATTTTATTGCAGATGAACAAACGGCTTTAGAATTGGAAACCCTGAATCCGCCTTCTGTCGGATATCTTTTCATAAAGCGTTTATTCGATATCATTCTATCCTCTGTAGGCATTATTCTGACGCTACCCCTTTTCCTGGTTATCGTTCCTGCTATCAGGTTGACCTCTAAGGGAAAGGCTATTTATACCCAAAAACGACTCGGCTTAAATGGAAAAGAATTTACCATCTATAAATTCCGCTCCATGGTAGAGGGTGCCGATAATCTGGACAAGCATCTCTCTCCCGAACTGTTAGAATATTATAAAAAATATCGTAAAATTGAAAATGATCCCCGAATCACAAAGGTCGGAAGAATTTTAAGAAAGACCAGTCTGGATGAACTTCCGCAGATCTACAACATCTTTTTGGGAAACATGAGTATTGTCGGCCCCAGGCCGATGCTGCCGGAAGAGAAAGAGATGTACGGGGATTTTTTTAATGCGTATATTACCATGAAACCCGGCCTTACAGGGTATTGGCAGATCAAAAGCCGAACCCAAACCACAATGGAAGCCCGGGCCCGTTTGGATTATGAATACTTAAAAAAGCGCAGTTTGCTTTTTGATCTGAAAATCATGGTTGAAACTGTCGCAGTGGTTTTATCAAAAAAAGGTGCCTGCTGATGGAATCATCCGCAGGTTGTCAGGAGTGGCTTCATGCAGGTGTTGCCTATACATCGCAAATACGATTATCTCATTGTGGGTGCGGGGCTGTTTGGAGCTGTTTTCGCCCGGGAAGCGGCCAATAAAGGAAAACACTGTCTGGTGGTGGAACGAAGGAATCACACCGGAGGAAATGTTTTCTGCCGCCGGATCGGCGGAATTCCGGTGCATGAATACGGCGCCCATATTTTTCACACATCCAACAAAAAAATATGGGATTATGTCAATGGCTTTTGCAGTCTCCATCCCTTCATCAATTCTCCCATTGCCAATTTTAAGGGCGAGATTTA
>JAKOTC010000226.1 GCA_029776465.1 Bacillota bacterium | reverse complement strand
TTTCTTCACACCGGTGTGAAACGGTATAATAACTTGCCTTTTACCGTTGGAACCATGGAAAAAAGTGTTTTGCCTGTTCCAAACTCTTTGGAAGCCTGATATCAACATAAAGCTTCAGCGCGGATTTATTATTCAATATAATTATTAACGCATAAATACCTGGGAATGAAACGGGAGGAAATTACATGGACATTCAGCTGCAAAGCGGAAGCACCCTTCGGGTGGAAGTTTTAGCCCCACATACTTTCCGGATTCGCCAAAGCAAAAACGGTGAATTCACCGAAACAGGGCTTAACCGTTATGGCATTTTGAAGCCCCCGGCCTCAGACACCCGCTGCCATATTGAGGAGAATGAGAGCAGTGTAAGCATCAAAACTGCTGAAGCCGTCTTTTCTGTTGATAAAATCACCGGAAACTGGGCTTTTACCAATTCCTCTGGCAAGCTGCTGACCCAAACGGCGACAGGGATTGAGGACCAAAAGGGTTATAACATCAAATTGAAACTGACTCCATCAGAGAAATTTTACGGTATGGGGGATGTCACCCGCGATCGGATTCAAAAACGGGGATTTCGCACCCGTTTTTGGGTTTCCAACGTGGCCTCTTATGTGCCCATTCCCTTCCTGATGAGCAATGAAGGCTGGGGCATCCTGCTCAACACCACCTGGAAGAACTATATGGATGTCGGCTGCAAGGAGACTGATATCCTTCGCTGCTGGGCAAGGGACGGACAACCCGACTTTTATTTGTTTGCCGGGGAAAACTATCCCAAGATTCTGGATGCTTACACCGACCTTTCGGGAAAACCCACGCTTCTGCCCCGCTGGGCTTTTGGCCTGACTTTTGTCTGCCACATGTGGAACGACGCGCGGGCCACGCTTGACGATGCCCAGGGCTTTCGCCGGGAAGGCATTCCCTGCGACCTCATCGGCCTGGAGCCGGGCTGGATGGAGACTTATTATGATCTCACCACGGAAAAACGTTGGGACCCCAAGCGTTTCGATATCCCCTGGTGGGCGCCTAACAGCGATGTGACCTTTTTGGCGGCCCTTAAGAGATTGGGATTTAAGCTTAGCCTTTGGCTTTGCACCGAATATGATTTCAGCTTCTATGAGGAAAAGCTGCTGAATTCTCAGACAACGGAAGAGAATGATGATCCCGGTTCCACATACTGTGAGGAAGACGACTTTGAAAAGGATTCCCATTTTGGCCATGAACCCATTCGGATGGACAAGATCACCAAGCCTGACGAACCTTGGTTTGAGCATCTGAAAAAATTTGTGGATCAAGGGGTGTCCGCTTTTAAGCTGGACGGAGCCTTTCAGGTCAACGAGCATCCGGACCGCCTTTACGGCAACGGGATGACGGATGCCGAGATGCACAACCTGTATCCCGATCTTTACAACAAACAGATGAGCTTGGGCTTTGAAGAACATACCGGACGCCGGGCGATGATTTACAGCTCGGGAGGCTACACCGGCATCCAGCAATATAGTGCCACCTGGGCGGGCGATACCGGCGGAGGAGCAAAAACCCTGGTTTCCATGCTGAACCACGGCATGTCCGGCCATAGCAATACCAGCTGCGATATGGACGATATGGACATCGCCAGCATCCATTTCGGCTTCCTCCAACCCTGGTCCCAGCTGAACAACTGGGATTATTGGAAACAGCCCTGGCTGTTGACTGAAGAGTGCAAAAATGCCTTTAAGGAGTATGCCCTGCTCCGTTACAGCCTTGTTCCCTATCTGTATTCCGCCGCTCATGTGGCTTACCGCACGGGAATGCCGATTCTCCGCGCCCTGCCCCTTATCTACCCGGACTGCGAATGGGCGGAAAACTGCTTAACCCAATACATGCTGGGCGATGATTTAATGGTTTCGGCCTTCACCGACCAGGTTACCCTGCCCGATGGAATTTGGTATGATTATTTTACCGGTGAAAAGCTGGAGGGTGGAAAAACCTT
>JAKOTC010000225.1 GCA_029776465.1 Bacillota bacterium | reverse complement strand
GATATTACAAAGATGGAGGATGTGATGGTTCAGGCAGAGCGGGTTTATGCCAGATACTGCACCGCCATTCGCCAAACCATCGACAAGTATGATCCCCATACCGCCGTGTTCCATAACGCCGGACACATCGCCAGAGGGCGTCGCGACCTGATGAATTTCGACTCTCATTTAGAACTGGAATCACTCCCCACCGGCGGTTGGGGGTATGACCACTTCCCCCTTTCCGCAGCCTATGTCCGCACCATCGGGAAAGAATATCTGGGCATGACCGGTAAATTTCACAAAAGCTGGGGTGAATTCGGCGGATTTAAACATCCCAACGCCTTACGGTATGAAACCTCCCTCTCCGCCGCCTTCGGCGCTGCCAGTTCCATCGGTGACCAGCTGCATCCCTGCGGCAAGATGGATATGACCACTTATAAGCTGATTGGAGCCGCTTACAGCGTACTGGAGCAAAAGGAAGAATGGTGTCAAAACGTCACGGCAGTTGCGGACATTGCTCTGCTCAGTTCCGAGTCGGTGAATATCGCCACCGCCAGTCATACCAATACCAGCCTTTCGGATATCGGAGCCAACCGTATCCTGTTGGAAGGAAAGTATTTATATAATATCATCGACACGCAGGAAGACTTCAAAAAATATAAACTGCTGATTCTTCCGGACAATATCCGTTTAAACAAATCGCTGCAAGCCAAGCTTGCCGATTATATGCGGTCCGGCGGCAAAATTTTGGCCAGCGGTGAGTCCTGCCTATGGGAAAATCGCGACGAATTCGCCCTTGACTTGGGCATCCTATTCGAAGGAAAATCTGACTATACTCCGGACTATCTGGACACAACAGACCTGCTGCCCACCAATAACGGTATCATGGTAATGTACAGCCAGTCCTACCGTTTTGCGCTGGTCGGGGCCGAAAAGCTTGCCGATCGTCAAAATCCCTATTTTAATCGAAACGCTTCTCATTTCTGTTCCCACCAGCACACTCCCAACAACCGCCAAAAATCCGGTCCCGGCGCCGCCATTACCAAAAACGCGGGCTATATCGGCTGGAAGGTCTTCGAAGAGTATGCCAGCATGGGAAGCCTCCATTTGAAAGAGCTGGCAATTGTCATGATTGATAAACTGTTAGGCGAGAACAAAACCCTGTCCGTCAACCTACCCGATCGGGGCATAGTTACCATGATGCATCAGCCTCAGCACAATCGGTATATTGTTCACCTTCTCTTTGCTCACACCAGCATACGCGGAAAAGACACTGAAGTTGTTGAGGATCTGATTCCTCTCTTCAATACCAAACTTTCCGTTAAATTACCCGGCAAACCGGCCCGTGTTCTTTTACAGCCCCAAAATGTACCGGTTGATTTCGAATTTCAGTCCGATACCCTTTCATTGACAGTGGATCAATTCACCTGTCATCAGATCATCAGCATCGAATATTAAAAGTCGAATACCAAAGGAGTTATTCATGTTTATTGCCTCAAAAGAACTTCAGGATCAAAGAAGAAAAGAATTCAATCAAAAATATGTCGGAATTATGCTTGAACTGCTGCAGGACGGCGTTACCGACACACCGAAAGCTCATCACCCCGATGTCCGTTCCTGGGTATGGAATGCTCAGTTGCTGTTTGAAGAGGGTTATTATAAAGAGGCCAACGAAATTATTCGTATTGCGCCTCTCAAAAAATGTGAATTCATGCCCATGCTGCTCACCCAGATATTCCAGTGCTATGACCGGTATATGGATGAAGATGTGAAAGTAAAGGCCGAGCAGTATATTAAGCAGGCCCTTCCCCTCGCCGCAGAAGAATCCATTCACCCCACCATGTACAATGACAACTTTGCCAACATGGCAACCTATACCCTGCTTTCTGCCGGAGAATATTTCAATCTGCCCGAATATGTAGAGATCGGCCGCGATAAATTGGAACAGTTCTGTGATGTTTTCCGCCGCTGCGGAACCATCATGGAATATAGCAGCCCAACCTATTCTGCCATCCACCTTCTCTGCTTTGCCGAGATGTATAATCATCTGAAGGACCCGCAGCTTCGTCAAATGGCAGCCATGTGCGAAGAGCGGATGTGGGTTGAAATGGCTACCCATTACCACGCTGAAACCGCCCACTTGGCCGGCCCTTATTCCAGAGCCTACACCGCCGACACCATCGGCCATCCCAATATCGTCTGCTCTCTGTTCTGGAAGGTTTTCGGCGAGCGCTGCTTTATAAATCCCATGAAGGACTTTTTCCCCATCCGGGATAATCAGGTTGTTCATATCTCAGCCAATGCCCTGCTGCTGCCGAATGTAGCCTGGATTTTGGGCACCACCTACCATTTCCCGGAATACCTGCTTCCGGTAGCCTTGGAGAAAAAATATCCTTATCACGTGGAGATGGCGGTGGAGTGCCTTTCGGCCGATGCGCTGGCCTATAATGAGGATGATGATGAGCCTTATGGCGCATTCGGAGGGCATAGAAGCACCACTACCACCTTTATGACGAAAGAATACTCCATGGGCACCGCTCAGCAGCAGTATCACAGCGGTTCTGCAACCGAAGGATTTTATGTGACTTATAAGAACTGCGACGAAGCGAAAACGCT
>JAKOTC010000224.1 GCA_029776465.1 Bacillota bacterium | reverse complement strand
AGGGCGGCAATCAGCAGCATTTCTGCGGTTCGGTTATATATGCTGTCCAGCTGTTCCAGCGGCAGGGGGTTTTTGCCCTTCCCAAACTCGATGGTAAAAGCGGGTTTTTTAAATTCGCTGATAAACCAGTCCTTGAACCCGCCATGGGAAGCCAGCCCCTCCTGATCGACCAGCCGATACCCGCTGCTCATGGCCAGGATCTGCGCCATGATCTCTGCGCTGCGGGGTGTGTCATTGCCGTATTTCCAGAAGATCTCTTCTCCCTGGGTGTGAAAGGCCAGCGCCTGACGGAAGTTTGATTGCCTGCAGAGGCGGGTAACCGCCTGCGTCTCAGGCTCGCTTTCCGGATAGGGTCCGCCATACTGCCGGGGGGAGGGGCCTGAAATGTTGGCTTCCTCCTCCAGTTTGCGAAGGATCTCCCAACCTGCGTTAAAATTGTGATTTAAGTCCACGCCGTTCAGATTTGCGTTCCAGTTTGAGAAATTGCCTTTTGCGATTTTTTCTGCCTTCGCCTGAAACTCAGGGCCCAATTCTTCCACACCGTTATAGATAAGCTCCGCCCCGTCGGGATTCATGCAGGGCATCAGAACCAGCCCTTTCTTGACAAAGGCCTGATCGGGATAAAATCCGAAAAGCGCATCCCCCCAATCCCAGGCACGGCAGACCTGCTCCAGCCAGCGAAGCAACAAAAGCACGGTGATATATTCCATCGCATGGACACCGGCCAGAAAGAAAACCGCATCATTGCCTCCCAGCCGGATGATGGGAAGGTCCCGCCCGCACACCGAAGTGCCGGCGCTTTCCTGTTTGAGGAAGGAATAACGGCTGCAGAGAGAGTTGATTTTCTTCATCATTTGGCCGTAAAAGGATTGATTGTAAACAAGATACATAAACTCCACCCCCGCCCAAGAATATGCCAACGGGGGAAAATATAGAATCAGCCCGGAAAATTAAATACAGGGTCGATAAGGAAAGGTATGTTGAATGTGAATTTGACCGAGGTTACCACAGCCCGAAACACCATTTACAAGGGCAGGATCATCAACCTTCGAAAAGACGATATTCTCCTTCCCAACGGGAAGGAGGGCACTCGGGAACTGGTTGAACACCCGGGGGGCGTTTGCGTTTTGGCATTGGATGAAGAGGAGAATCTCTATCTGGTGGAGCAGTTCCGCTATCCCTATGGTACCGTTCTGCTTGAGATTCCGGCCGGGAAGCGGGATCCGGGAGAAGAGCCTTTAAGCACCGCCAAGCGGGAGCTGGCGGAAGAAACCGGCCTTCAGGCGGAGAAATATGAGGACTTAGGTCAGATGTACCCCACACCGGGATACTCTAACGAGGTTATTTATATTTATCTGGCTACCGGCCTTTATCAGGGGGAAAGCCGCCCCGATGAGGATGAGTTTTTACAGATGAAAAAAATTCCGCTGGCCAAAGCCGTTGAAATGGTGATGGATAACACCATTAAGGACGCCAAAACCCAGATTGCCGTTTTAAAGGTTTGGCAGAAGAAAAGGGGAGAGAAAAATGGATAACAAGGCTTCAGGGAATCTCTTCCCCATGATCCCGCCCATTCGGAGAAAAAAAGGCACCAAGCGGCTCTATACCTTGGGCGAGGAAATTTTTAATGCGGTGTCCCACGGGATAGGAGCGGGGCTCTCCATTGCGGGTCTGGTTGTTTTGGTGGTCCATTCTGCCACGGTTCATAAAGATGCAGGCTCGGTGGTCAGTTCGGCTATTTTCGGCGCGGCTTTGATTATTTTGTATTCCATGTCCACCCTCTATCATGCCATTACCCACCCCACGGCCAAGAAGGTGTTTCGGATTTTGGATCACTGCACCATCTTTTTGCTGATAGCGGGAACCTATACACCTTTTACCCTGGTCAGTCTGCGGGGAGCGCTGGGCTGGACTCTTTTCGGAATCCTTTGGGGGCTAACCGCCCTGGGTATCGTCTTTAACTCAATAGACCTTCAGCGGTTCGCAAAGATTTCCCTGGTCTGTTATGTGGCGATGGGCTGGTGCATTGTCTTTGCCATTAAACCCTTGATGCAGGCGATGGAACTGCCCGGCTTAATTCTGCTGTTTGCGGGTGGTCTTTGCTATACCGGGGGTATAGTGTTCTATGCCCTAAAAAAGCTGAGATACATGCACTCCATCTGGCACCTGTTTGTGGTCGCCGGGAGTATTTTGCATTATTTCTGCGTGTTGTTTTATGTTCGCCCTTAAAAAATACCCAATAAAACGACGGGATATACCCTTATTTTTGATTGTATAATTTGAAAAGTGTTAAAAATATGGTATAATAATTTTAATATATTGGGCTTCGGTTTCTTTACCGATCGCCCTTGAGTAAATTTGTTGTATTAGGAGATTTTCATGGCTGAAGAACGCACTCCCGGGAAGATCCACGAAGATGTTTTTGCCGGTATCCACCCTGTATTGGAAGCTCTTAAGGCGGGTATACGGTTCGATACGGTCTACACTACGGCCGAGCCGGGAAAGGCGGCCCGGGCGGTTGCCCTCTGCGCCGAGCAGGGTGCCATTGTGAAAAAGGTTCCGGCTGTCAAGTTGAACAGCCTTTGCGGCGGGGCCAACCACCAGGGGATTGTGGCCATTGCCTCTGCCGTTCCGGAATGGGAGATGGAGGATATTTTTCGCCGGGCTGAAGAACGGGGAGAAAAGCCTCTGATTTTAATTGCGGCAAATGTTGAGGATCCTCATAATATCGGAGCCTTAATTCGCACTGCCGAGTGCGCCGGCGCCCACGGCGTGATCCTTCCCAGACGGCGCAGCGCGGTTCTGGGCGGTGTGGTGGCAAAGGCTTCCGCGGGCGCGGTTTCCCATATTCCTGTGGTGAAGGTTGCCAATCTGACCGCAACCATTGACGAGATTAAGAAGCGTGGCGTTTGGGTATACGGCGCGGAGGCCGATGGCGTGAATTATGATCAGCAGGATTACAAATCGTCTACGGCCATTGTGATCGGTTCCGAGGGAGAGGGAATCGGGCGCCTGATCAAAGAGCATTGCGATGTGATTGTTTCCATCCCGATGGCCGGGAAGGTCAATTCTCTCAATGCCTCTGTGGCGGGCGGTGTTCTGCTCTTCGAAGCTGCAAGACAGCGCAGGAAGGTATAACCTCAAAATTCAGGAATAAAAACCATTGTGAGAGAGGGGTATTAAGGATGGGCACTTCGGATGAAAGAGAGAACTTTGATAAAACCGGTAAAATAGACGCTGAGGTGTTTGCCAGGGTTGCTGCCGAGAAGCGGAAAAAGATTGAGGAGCTGCTTCGGGGAACGGACCAATCGATGAATAATACCGGAAGGGTTAATAAAGATCTCATCCGATTTGGTGT
>JAKOTC010000223.1 GCA_029776465.1 Bacillota bacterium | reverse complement strand
GGCCTTCAGCATAGAGCCGCCCTTGCCGATGATCATCCCCTTATGGTTTTCCCGCTCGCAGTAGATGATGGCCTCAATCTCCAGCCGCCCGTTCGGGGCGCTCTCCTCTTCCTCCTCATCCCCGCCCAGCTCGGTGAACCGCTCGATGCCGACGGCCACCCCGTGGGGGATCTCCTGCCGCATCCGAAGCAGAATCTGCTCCCGGATAAACTCGGCGGCCAGCTGACGCTCGGGCTGGTCGGTCAGGGTGGCGGGATCGAAAAGGAAGGGACCCGGCTCCGCCATGGAGGAAAGCTGGTCCAGCAGCTCCTCCACCCCTTCCCCCTTCACCGCCGACACGGGAATGATGGCGGCGAAATCATACAGCTCGGCGAAGGCCGCCATCTGGGGAATGAGAACGGACTTGTCCTCCAGGGTGTCTATTTTGTTGATGGCCAGAACGGCGGGCTGACGGCGGCGCTTGATGGCCTCCACCATCTGGACCTCGTTCTCCCGGGGCTGCACCCCGGCCTCCACCACCAGCATCACCGTGTCGCTGTCCTCTGCGGCCTCGGAGGCATGCCGCACCATGTGGGTGCCCAGCACGGTCTTGGGCTTGTGGATACCGGGGGTATCCACAAAAATCAGCTGGGTATCCCCCTTGGTCAGCACCCCGGTGATCCGGGTGCGGGTGGTCTGGGGCTTGGGGGAAACGATGGCAATCTTCTCCCCCATCATCCGATTCATCAAAGAGGACTTGCCCACATTGGGCCGTCCGATAATGGAAATAAAACCGCATTTTGTTGTAAATTGATTGTTCATAAAACTCCTTTTTATAATTTTATAATTGAGAATGGAGAATTAAAGCAAATATTTTCTCTTGGTTCTCCGAACAATTCATTGGTTTGTGAAGCAAAGGATTTTCCTCTCTCTAACTGTGGTTCGGAAGCGGAGCATTAAAGCCTTTCTATTCCTCTGTGTTTTGGAAGCGAGGCATCCCCTAATTCTCAATTCTCAATTTTCAATTCAATTGGCCCTGTGTTCGTTCATCCACTTTTCGTATTCCTGCAGGGGTTTGTTCCAAAAGCCCCAAACAAAAGCGGCCCAGAGGAGGAGGACGCCGGCGGCCAGCACAATCCGCCAGGGCTGCTCGGCGAACCACTCAAACAGCAAAGCCCACTGCTCGGGGCGCCAGAAAAAGACCACCGCCTCGGCTACCGCTCCGAGGGAGACCACCAAAACGGCCGCGGCGGCGATATCCTTGGCCGCCTTGGCCGCGGGGTGATACCCGGGCATGATGCAGTCGGTCAAAACCTCGATGGCGGTGTTGACCAGCTCCATCCCGATCACCGCCCCGAAGGTCAGCAATAAAGCCGCCAGCTCGCCCCTGGTCAGCTGAAAGCGCAGGGCAAGCCACCCGGCGCAGAAGGCGGCGAAGAAATGAAACCGCAGATGCCGCTCTGACCGGATGGAACGCCATATTCCCTTAAAGGCGCAGGCAAAGCTTCGAAAGATCTTCATAAATTCCTCTTACCCATTGACCGACGGACGGCCTGTCCCAATGAAATCCCCCGAAATCCTCTTGAATTTCCGTACTCTTGTCGAAGGTTTCAACATTATGTATTAAATCCATCCTGTCTGTCCGTTCAAAGGGGTCCTTTCAATTAAAAAACCGGGCTTGCCTGACAACGAAAATCGTCTCGGGTCTCACCGGTTTTATCCCTGCCTTGGGGAGTCTGTTCGTCCCCCCAATTCTCCATTCTCAATTCTCAATTGAATCAGTCTTTTCTCGTCACGCCGATGAGATTGATTAAGTAATCCTCTTTCTCCTTCATCTGCACAGCCTCGATGCCGCCCTGCTCGTGGTCATAGCCCAGCAGATGAAGGGCCGAGTGAATGGTCAGCACCGCAACCTCCCATTTCAGGCCGTGACCCGCCCGCTCGGCCTGTTCCAGGGCCCGCTCCATGGAGATGGCGATGTCGCCGATCATGGAAGCGCCGGTTTCGGGATTTTTGTCCCAGTTCCCCCGCTCGCCCAGGGGAAACGAAAGCACGTCGGTGGCCGAATCCTTGTTGCGGAACTGCTTATTTAAACGGCGAATTTCCTCGTCGTCGATAAAAGTTACATTGATTTCAGCGGCTTCGGTAATCTGCTCGTAGGCAAACACCGCGTTGCAGCATCTGCGAATCAGCATCCTCAAGCCGGTAGGTATTTTAACCTTCTGCTGATTATTTGAAATCACTACTTTCAGTGAATCCATTACAGTTTCTCCTTTCCATCCTCATACCTGGCATACGCCTTGATAATATCCTTCACAATCCGGTGACGCACCACGTCGGTCTCGCTGAAGCGCACCTGATCGATGCCCTCCACATCCCGCAGAACCCGCATCGCCTGAAGCAGGCCGCTCTTGCGGGGCTCGGCCAGGTCAATCTGGGTCACGTCGCCGGTGATTACCGCTTTAGAATTAAAGCCCAATCGTGTCAAGAACATTTTCATCTGCTCGCGGGTGGTATTCTGGGCCTCGTCCAGAATAATGAAGGAGTCGTCCAGGGTCCGCCCGCGCATATAGGCCAGGGGTGCGATTTCCAAGCTGCCCCGCTCCATATGCTTGGCCACCGCCTCGGGGCCCAGCATATCAAACAGCGCATCATGGAGTGGGCGCAAATAGGGGTCGATTTTCTGCTGGAGGTCGCCGGGCAAAAAGCCCAGCTTCTCGCCGGCCTCCACGGCCGGACGAGTCAGCACAATCCGGCTGACCTCTCCCTTGGTGAAGGCAGCCACCGCCATGGCCACAGCCAGATAGGTTTTCCCCGTACCGGCCGGACCGATGCCCATGGTGACAATCTGACGGCGAATGGCCTCCACATAGCGCTTCTGACCGGTGGTCTTGGGCCGGATCGGCTTGCCCCTCTGGCTGATGAAGATGGTGCTGCTGTCCGCCAGTTCCACCAGTTCCTCTTCGCTGCCCTCGTTGATGGCAGAGATACAATAATCCACGGTTTGAGCCCCCATCGGCTGTCCCTTTTCCAACAGCCTCAGCAGGGCCTGAAAAACCTTAACCGCTTTCTCGCAGGCATCGCTGCCTCCGTTGATTTTAAGCTGGCCGGCCCGGTTGACCACCGTCACGCCCAGCGCTTTTTCAACAATCCGCAGGTGGTTATCCATCTCCCCGCAAAGGGAGGCAATATACTCCACCTGATCGATATCTAAAATGCGTTCGATGGCAAAAGCCCCCATTACACCAGTTTTGTTACATTATAACATAATTTTAACCGATTGTCACGGTTTTATGAAATTTAAAGCATAATTCTTCAGGTTTTCACAAAGCCCTTTTGAATTGAGAATGGAGAATGAAGAATGAAAAATTATGCCCCTTTCATCCCGTCACAAGCGTTTCCTTTCGGCCCGCTTGCCGCAAGTCATTTTTCAAACGCCCCCTGATTTTTTCGGTTCTCCTTGGCCATATTATTTATCGGCATAAAAAGGTGAAATTCCACTCTCTGTTAGGTATTATTTATCAAAATTTTCGAGAACTGCCCAAGATGTTCTATTGTTAAATTTCCGTCAATCTATTGAGAAGGTTTCGAAAACATGTTATAATAAATTGCAAAGACCAAGATTTCGACAACCTTCGGCCTTCATGCTGCATGGTTTGTTTTTGTTTCTAAACTCTTTGTACAATTTCATATCAGAATACCAAAACCCAGGAAGGAGAATGTGCGTGACCTGCGGAGATTTAGCCATCCCGGTTGGAGAACTCGGCATTGTTGCCATGAAGGGCTGCGAAGAGATTGCAAACCGCGTCAACAACTACATTCGCGAATGGAGGAACCAGGAGGACAGCAATTTCCTCATCAAGGCAAACTGCCCCCGTTTCGGATCCGGCGAAGGAAAGGGCATTATCGGCCAATCGGTTCGCGGCAGTGACCTGTTCATCATCTGCGACGTTCTGAACTACGGTGTGAAATACCGTATGTACGGTTTTGAAACCAACATGAGCCCCGACGATCATTTTCAGGATCTGAAGCGGATCATTTTGGCTACCAGCGGCAAGACCCGCCGCATCAATGTCATCATGCCCTATCTTTATGAGGGCCGCCAGCACCGCCGTTCGGGCCGCGAGTCCCTGGACTGCGCCCTGGCCCTGCAAGAGCTGAAAAACCTGGGGGTGGAAAACATCCTCACCTTCGACGCCCACGATTCCAGGGTTCAAAACGCGATCCCCCTGGGCGGTTTTGAAAATGTTCAGCCCTATTATCAGATGATTAAAGCGCTGGTTCGCGCCGTTCCCGACGCGCAGCTTGACTGCAAGCACACCATGCTGATCTCCCCCGACGAGGGCGGTATGTCCCGCTGCATTTATTACTCCTCCCTTCTGGGCCTGGAGCTGGGTATGTTCTATAAACGCCGCGACTATTCCACCATTGTCAACGGCCGCAACCCCATTATCAGCCACGAGTTCTTGGGCGATAAGGTGGAGGGCAAGGATGTCATCATCGTCGACGATATCATCTCCTCCGGCGACTCCATCCTGGATATCGGCGAAAAGCTGAAGGCGCTGCACGCCAACCGGATCTTCGTCTTCTCCACCTTCGGACTCTTCTGCGAGGGCATCGAGCGGTTCGACGCCGCCTACGAGAAGGGAATGATTACCCGGATCTTTACCACCAACCTCAACTACCGTCCCGATGAGCTGAAAAAGCGGCCCTGGTATACCGAGGTGGATATGTCCAAATATATCGCCTACCTCATCGATACCCTCAACTACGACCGCTCCATCTCCGGTCTGCTGGATCCCGCCAACAAAATCAAGGCGCTCCTCCACAGACAATAGGGACGAGTCGCCACCCCCGGTTCGCGGCGGCAGTGCCGCTTCCAATTAGCGTGCGGCGAATGGCCGCACTTGGGAGTAACGCTCACACCCATCGGCGGCAATATCTGCAAAACAATCGCATCATATAAAATCAAGCCGTGGCCATCCGCCACGGCTTTTTTGCGGCAAGTTGCCGGCGGCGAGTCGCCGCTCCCAATCCCAATTGGGACAATAACAATTTATAATTCTCCCTTCCTCTCGCTCTTGCCTTAACCTTCAAAAGATATGTGTACTTTTCTTTATTTGAAAGAAAAGTACCAAAAGAAGCAAAGTCAGAGAGGGG
>JAKOTC010000222.1 GCA_029776465.1 Bacillota bacterium | reverse complement strand
ATGCGGATGGTTCCAAAAAGCATCCTTATGTTATCCACCGTACCTCCATCGGCTGCTATGAGCGGACACTGGCACTGCTGTTGGAGAAGTATGCCGGCGCATTGCCGGTCTGGCTGTCGCCCGAGCAGGTCAGGGTTCTGCCCATTTCCGAAAAACTGTTCGATAAGGCAGCTGAAGTTACTGCCCAGCTGAAGGCAAAAGGCCTGAGGGTGGAGATGGACGAACGCAATGAGAAGATCGGCTATAAGATTCGGGAAGCACAGCATGATAAAGTTCCCTATATGCTGATCGTGGGCCAGAAGGAGGCTGAGGAGGGTACCGTTTCCGTCCGGTCCCGCAGCGAGGGCGAACTGGGCGCCATGCCGTTCGCCGAATTTGTAGAGAAAATAACAAAAGAGATTGAAAATTTAAAATAGCAATGGTATAATAATTCTGGAAAATTCTGCGACAGGCCTTTCCGCCGGATTGAGGTCTGTCGCAGACAGAGTCTAATAACCCGGAAACTCTCATGCCCTGTCGTACAGGTGCAACCGGAGGGGACGGGTTAATCACTATAGCCACCGGCGGAGAAAAGAGGAGTTATGATGAGAGCAAAACGATTCATTGCCGCGATTCTTATTCTCGCCCTGACTATTTCAATGGTTGGTTGCGGAAGCAGCAAACAGGATGCCAAAGATCCTGTTTATGTAGTCAGCCTGATGCTGTACGGCACATCGGTGAATGAAACGGCTTCCAGTGATTTAATCGCCGAACTTAACTCGCAGTTCCCCGAAATCGCTGCAAAGGGTGATGGGATCGGTTCTTACATTTATGAGGATGGAACCGATGCTTCGGCTGTCGAGGCCAATATGAGCAAAATGGGTCTTCTGATGAATGCCAATAAAGTCGGTCTTGTAATCTCCAATCATACCGGCATGGGAAGCTTTTGCGCTAATGATGCATTCAAACCCGTGGGCGAAATTTTCACCCAGGAAGAACTGGACTCCATTTCCTATCCCACAGTCACCTATCAAAAAAAGAACGTCAAGGGTGAGCCGGTAGGGGATCCTGTGGTTTACGGATGGGATATTTCCGGTTCCGAGACTTTGAAAGCCCTGCTGGGAGACGAAACGGTTGAGATCGGCCTGATTGCAAAATATCCTCAGCAGACTTATGCAAAGAAGGTTCTGCTCCACCTGTTGACTCAGGTTGAATGAGAATGGTTTTGAATCCATATAAATGCCGGATGAGGAGAACTCATCCGGCGTTTGTTTTAAAAGATTATTTACAGAACTTGTGAGATCCAATGGTAGTAATAACCGGGCGGCTCAACATCCAGGCGTTGCTGGTTTTGGAGGGTGCATAGTAATAAATAGCGCCACCTGACGGGTCCCATCCGTTCATTGCGTCTTTGGCGGCCCGGTATGCCGAATCGGCGACGGGCTGTTTAATTTGACCGTCCGTCATGCAGGTAAAGGCCTGGGGCTGATAAACCACCCCGCTGATGGTGTTGGGGAAGGAGGGATGCTTTACCCGGTTTAAAATAACCGCTCCCACCGCTACCTGCCCGGTATAGGGTTCTCCTCTTGCCTCGGCGGAGATGACAGCGGCTAACAGCTTATAGTCCGCATCGGAATATCCGGATATGCCGGAAGCAGAACCCTCCGAAACCCCGATCAGCCGAAGGGTCGCAGGTCCGGCGATTCCGTCCACTTTCAAGCCGTGCTTGGATTGGAAGTAGCGAACGGCCGAATAAGTTTTTGCTCCGTAAATGCCATCCACATTGCCGGTATAATAGCCCCAGTTTTTCAGGCGGGTTTGAATTTCCCGAACTGTCGGGCCGGTTGAACCCCAGCGATAAACGGCGCCTTCTGCCGATATATGAAGGGATGCCACCAGAATTCCGGCAATGATGAGATTAAGAAGCAATAATATAATTAAACGAACATTTCTTTTGATGCGTTGT
>JAKOTC010000221.1 GCA_029776465.1 Bacillota bacterium | reverse complement strand
GATGCGCGGAAAGGCGGCGACAATGACAACAATGAAACTGAAGTTCAAATTTCTCCCCCTTCTGCTGGCAGGAGCCATCCTCACGGCCCTGCTTTCCACGGGGTGTTCAGACAATAAAACTCCCAACTTTCCCGTCACGGCCGGGGGCATCACCCTGGAATCCGAGCCGGCGACCGTTGCCTCTCTCTCCCCCTCCCTCTCCGAGATCATCTACGGCATCGGGGCGGAGTCCAAGCTGGTGGGCAGAAGCGAGAACGACGGTTTTAACGGGCCGGTCCGCCTGCTCCCCTCGGTGGGCACCTCCCTCCAGCCCAACATCGAGAAGCTGCTGGAGCTGAAGCCCAACGTGCTTTTCTCCCCGGTGGCCCTCAGTGAGGAAAACACCCAAAAGCTCAACGAAGCCGGCATCCAGGTGGCCGTGCTGCCCGTTCCCTCCACCATCGAAGCCCTCCGCAAACGGATCTCCGACGTGGGCTTGATTCTGAAGGGCAACAACAAGGGTCCCAAACTGGTGGCCGAATATCTGACCAAGTTTGATAATGAGCTCAATTATGTGAAAACTAAGCTTGCCGGAGTGGAACGCAAGACCGGCGTCTTTGTGCTGGGCTCCGACGGGTCGGTCGTGACCGGCGACACCCTGCTGGGCGAGATTATGGAGACCGCCGGCCTGGACAATGTGGCAAAGGACCACACCGGCTATCAGATCTCCGCCGAGGAGCTGGCCCAGGCCGATCCCCAGGTGATTATCACCACCAACCCGCCCGGAATCGAAAAGCTCTCCCTGATCGGCAAGATTAAAAACCTGCCGGCTCTGGAGCGGGCCGACGTCTACGAGCTGGACTATCAGTATGCCGACCGGTACAGCGCCGAGATCACCTACGCCCTCTACGCCATCGCCTATGCCCTCTATCCCGAGGCCATGAGCGCGCCGGATGAGCCCGAAAGCGGAAGCACCAGCTCTGCCTTTGTGCCCGCCATCAGCGCGCCCGAACTGCTGACGGCCAGCCGGGCCGCGGAATCCTCCGCGGAATCCGCTGTTTCCGATACGGCCTCCGCCGTTTCGGGATCCTCTCAGGTGGCCCTTTCCGGCCAGTCCGCCTCGGCTGTTTCCTCCGCGTCCAGTAAAAAATAACTGTCGTTTTGAAAGGGGCATCTTTTGTGCAACCGGAATCAGGGGCAAAAAAGCTTAAAAGAACCTTTTTGACTCCCACCTCCATCGTCGTTTTCAGCTTCGCGCTGGTCATTTTTGTCGGAGCTTTTCTGCTCTCCCTGCCCATCTCCTCCCGGGATTATGTTTACACCCCCTTTCTCGACTGTCTTTTTACCGCCACCTCCGCCACCAGTGTGACCGGCATGGTGGTGCGGGATACCTATTATTATTGGAGCACCTTCGGCCAGACCGTGATTCTGCTGCTGATCCAGATCGGCGGCCTCGGTCTGGTTACTTTTACCATGTTTTTCGGCAGCTTCGCCAAGCGCCGGTTCAGGCTGAAGGAACTGGCCCTGATGCAGGAATCGGTGAGCTTTGGGGAGATGAACGAGGTAAGAACCATTGTCCGGATGGTGGTCACCTTCTCCCTCACCATCGAGCTGATCGGCGCCGCCATCCTGTCGCTCTATTTTGTACCCGCCTATGGCAGCAAGGAGGGGCTTTTTGTCTCCCTCTTCATGTCGGTTTCCTCCTACTGCAGCTCCGGGTTCGACCTGGTTCGGGGCGAGCCCTTTTCCAATATGATCTCCCTGAACGATAGCCCGCTGGTTCTGCTCACCGTCTCCACCCTGACCCTCATCAGCGGCCTGTCGGTGATCGTCTGGTATGACACCCTGGGAAGCTGGAGAAACAAGCGGAAGCTCAGCCTCCACTCCTGGGTGGTCTTCACGGTGACCGGTCTGATTTTGCTGGTGGGCACGGTATTCATTTATCTTTTTGAACACGCCAATCCCCTCACCCTGGGCGGGATGTCCGAGGGCATGAAATGGGTCAACGCCTTTTTCCAGACGGTCAACTCCGTAACGGCGGGCTTTAACAGCTTTCCCAACGAGTCCCTTCTGTCCCAGTCCAAGGTTCTGGTGATGATCATTATGTTCATCGGTGGCGCCCCCGCCTCCACCGCCGGCGGCATCAAGGTGACCACCTTCTGGGTTCTGGCCATGACCATCATCAGCGTGCTGCGGGGCCGGCCCGATACGGTGATCCGGGGCAAGAAGGTGGGCTATCCGGTGGTCTACAAGGCCATGACCATTCTGATTGTGGCCCTCACCCTCTGTGTGGTCAGCTTTATTATCATTATATACAGCGAGCCCGACGGGCTGGCGCCCCTGGACGCCGCCTTCGAAGCGGTATCCGCCTTCAGCAACACTGGCCTGACTCCGGGTCTGACCCCCGGGCTCTCCACAGTCTCCCTGGTCTCCCTGATGGTCAGTATGTTCCTGGGCCGTGTGGGGCTGGTCTCCTTCGCCTATTCCATCTCCATCCTGCGGGCCAGGGTGGATAAAAATAAGATCCTTCCGGAGGGAAAAATCCTGGTGGGATAAAATAATTGAGAATGGAGAATGGAGAATTATTTTATAGGGATGTCTGCGTGATTCTCCTGTGTTTCTATTCCATCTCAATTAAAATTCATCTGTTTTTGCCTTTACACCTCATTTTCAATTCTCAATTCAATATCGTCCCTTAATTCTCAATTCTCCATTCTCAATTATAAAGTGGGGTAATGAATATGAATCTGCTTGTTGTGGGCTGCGGCAAGGTTGGCTCGCGGCTGGCAACCGAGCTGTCGGCGGAAGGGCATGACGTTTCGGTGGTGGACAGCGACGAAAAGGCTTTTTTACAGCTGGGCGAGGAATTTACCGGCATGACCTTCGTGGGCATTGAATTCGACCAGGATGTGCTGAAGCGGGCGGGCATCTCCGCCTGTGACGCCCTGGCCGCCATCGGTCCGGACGACAATAAAAACATCATGGTCTCCCAGATCGCCAAGCGGATCTTCAATGTGCCCAAGGTGATCACCCGCATCTACGATCCCGAGCGGGAGGACGTCTTCTCCCATCTCAACCTCCACACCGTCTGCCCCACCAACCTGACGGTGGAAGCGGTGAAAGCCGATCTGCTGAGAAGCGAGAAGGAACACCAGAACCTCCATTTCGGGATGAGCACCCTGTCGGTCCACACGGAGGACCCGGATGTCATCTATCTGGGCCAGACCTTGGAGGAGCTGGCGGCTCTGCTGGCCACCAAGCAATCCCTCCTGATGGGCGTTCTCCACGCCGCGGGGGACGTGACCCTGACGGTGGAGGATCCCAACCGGGTTCTGCTGGAGGACGACAAGCTGATTATTACCAGAAAGGTCGACTGAGTCATGAGAGTGGTTGTAATGGGAAGCGGCAAGGTGGGGTATTATCTCACCCGCACGCTGCTGGAGCACAAGCATACGGTGGAGCTGATCGAGGCGGACGAGGCTATCAGCCGACGGGCGGCCAACGATCTGGACATCACGGTCATCAACGGGGACGGCACTCATCTGGACGTGCTTCGGGAGGCGGGCACCCAGAACTGCGACTACTTTATCGCGGTCACCGGCAAGGACGAGGCCAACCTGATCGCCTGCCAGCTGGCCAAGATCAAGTTCGGCGCCAAAAAGACCATCTGCCGGGTCAACAACCCCAAGAACCTGCCGGTGATGCAGAGCCTGGGCGTGGATATCGCCGTCAGCAGCACCGGATTTATCGCCGGGCTCATCGAGCGCCAGATGGACGACGCCAACTCCCGCTTCCTGACCAATGTCATGGCCGGCCAGATCTCGGTCAAGGAAGTGGTGGTGGAAAAGGGCAGCCCCATGGAGAATAAAAAGCTCAGCGAGATCAACCTGCCCGGCCACGCCCTCCTGATCTCCATCCTCCGGCAGGGCAAGCTGATCATCCCCCGAGGCAACGTGACCGTCAAGACCGGGGATACCATCATCGGCATCTCCACCCCAGAGCATAAAAACGGCTTGAGCAGCAGCCTTAATGAGTTCTTCACCAATCAATAAACCAAAGGCAAGAAAATCTCTTGCCTTTTTTTATTTGCCTTCCCTGCCAACCCGCAGTGCTATACCCCTTTGAGCACTCCCTTGAAAGAAAAGGACATAGAATAAAGAAATCACAGAAAAAAGGCTTTGAAGAAGGAAACTGAAATAGGATTAAATGTTTATTTAGGTATAAAAAATATGCCCTTTTCATGGCCGATGCAGGCAAGAAAAGAACATATTGATAAGGATATTTAAACTTCAATCTGTGGGACGAAGCCCTCGAAGGCCTTCACCAGCTGGGGATCAAACAGGACCCCGGCCTCTTTGCGGAGGGCGTCCAGCGCCTCATCCCGGCTCAGCTTTTTAAAGCCGGCGGCATCGTAGAGCTTCCGCTCGTAATAGCCGCAGAGGGCGATGATCTGGCTCAGCTTGGGGATCTCCTCCCCTTTCAGCCCCTTGGGATAGCCCGAGCCGTCCCAGTTCTCCTGATGGGCCAGCACCAGCTCGGCCAGATCCAGGGTGTCGTCGAAGGTATTCAAAATCCGATACCCGATCACCGGGTGGCGGTGCAGCGACCGGACCTCCTCCTTGTCCAGATGGTTGCTGCGCAGGAGGAGGTCGGCGGGCAGAACGATCTTGCCCAAATCGTGGAGGTAGGCGGCATCCCGCAGCCTCCGCAGCTCGCCCTCGGGCAGCATCAGCGCCGCGCCGAACTGATG
>JAKOTC010000220.1 GCA_029776465.1 Bacillota bacterium | reverse complement strand
TGAAAGCGATTTTAAGGTGTTTGACTATATCTGGGGCATGAATCAGGGCGTGGTTTTTTCAGGCGGACGAATCCATGCCCTGCTGGCTTTGTCCAAACGTTATCCCCGCTATACCGAATGGCTGGAGATGGCCGAACGGGATTTTAAAGAGATCATCAACCGCTATATTCTGGAGGATGGCGGAACGCTGGAGGGCCCCGGTTACTGGAACTATACCTTCCGAAACGCCCTGCCTACCGCTTATCTGCTTGCGAGGTACCATGGCCAATCATTAAAGGACTATGTTTGGGATAAGCTTCGCAAGACCGGGGATATGGGTCCCCTGATGCTTTCGACGGTTGGCGAGGGGTATTCCTTTGCGCCGATTAACGATGCCCATGCGGAATCTTATGCTCCGATTGTATCAGCTCTTTATTCACAGATTTCCAATCACCCCGAGTGGAAGGCGCTGTATAAAAAAGCCTTGGAAAACGGGAAGTCCGAGAAGGGGAGAAACCGTTTCGGCCTCCTTGACGCCGGCCGGGAATTTATTATTATGGCGCCGGATGACCCGGATTTGTCGGAGGATTTGCCCGGTGAGCGCTTTATCTATCTCCCCCAAACCATGCAGTGCGCCTGCCTTCGCCGGAATGAAAGAGTAAAAACCCGCTTCCACTATATCAGCGGGCCGGTCAGCAAGGGGCATTATCATGAAGACAAGGGCTCGTTTATTCTGGAGGTCAATGGCGAAGCCATTATAATGGACAGAGGGATCTCCGGATACCATTCCCCCTATGTGGTTCTCCTCCCCAAAGCGGAGTATCATAATCTCCTGATGCCCGAGAGCGGCACCTCGGTACCTTATATGCAAACCGATGAAACCGGGGAACTCTCCATGTCTGCAAGCTGTGAAAACGGGCGGTTGGAGATCCGGTCCGACCTGACCGGCGCTTGGCCGGAGGGGATTTTTGAGGCATGTTCCCGGGAGGTGAAGTCTCCCGACCCGACCGTTTTTTCAATCGCGGACCATGTGGTATTATGCAATCCGGGTCAGTGTTCCTTCCGCTTAAATACCCAAGCCGAGCTGGAGAGAGAAGGGGAGAGCTTTATTCTGAAGGGAGAGCGCTCAACGGTGAAAGTCACCCCTGTCAATTGGAAGCCGGAAAAAGTCTGGTTTGAACCCTTTGGCGTGGATGAGCATCTGAAGCCGGTAAACCAGCTCAGACTGTATACCCCCGTCGCCAAAGAGCACCGGCTGGTGACAAAAATTGAAGTGCTGTAATATCCTTTATTATACTTCCTGCGTAAACCCAAGCGCTGTCAAAGCTGAATTAAACCCAATATGAAATCCGGAAGGAATAGCAATGAAAAGATTAAGGCTATTCAAGAGCAATCCTACCCGAAGTGTTATCACCGATTGAGTGCCGCGGATTTGTCAGGGATAGAGCGTATGTTGAATTTCAATTTTAAATATGGTAAAATAATCAACAATTCATTGAAGGCGGTATACTCTAATGAAAAGTTATATCATCCATCTGATACGCCACGGGCTGACCCAATCCAATATCGAGGGCCGTTTGGCCGGCCATACCGATTCCCCTCTGACCGAAGAGGGAAGGGCTGCTCTGTACGAACTGGCGCCCAAATATGAAAAAATCCACCCGGTGGCGGTGTTTTCCAGTCCGCTCTCCCGAAGCGTTGAAACCGCACGAATCTTGTTTCCCCAACATAATCCTGTTGTGATGGACGGCTTTAAGGAATACTATTTCGGCGCCTGGGAAAATCGGCGGGTGGAAGAAGTTGTGGACGTATCGGAGGAAGTTCAATGGGATGCCTTTTTAAATGGCAGCATGAAAATCCCCGAGGCCGAGTCTCCCAAGCAGTTTCTTACCCGTATCACCGCGGCCTTTGACGGGGTTATTCAGGGCATGATGAAATCCGGCGTGACCGAAACCGCCATTGTGACCCATGGCGGCGTGATTATGACGCTGATGAGCCTGTATGCCTACCCCAAAGCCGAATCTCCGCTGGACTGGAATGTGGACAACGGCTATGGGTTTACCCTTCGTACCAACACTGCCCTCTGGACAAGGGATCAGGTTCTTGAAGCGATTGCTCTTCTTCCGCCGGCTGACGAAACCGAAGATGACGGAGATTATGAGGATGAAGATATAGCCCAATATATCCTCGATGAGGAAGAGGAAATCAGTGAAGAATAATAAAAAATCCGCTGACAAGGCTGTCAGCGGATTTTTTGTATATGCGGCTTGTGGGTTAGCTTTTCATCCTTTTTTTAAAGCAGCCTATTGCCAGGATGTATACAAGCAAGGCATATCCCATAACCCAGGCTATATGGGGCAGTATCTGACCATAATCGCCGCTGACTGCGGCCTTTACCGAGTCAACGGCATGGGCGAAGGGAAGCAGATAGCAGATGTTCTTAAATACGCCTCCTATCATGTCGAGATTGAACCACACCCCGCTGAGCCAGGCCGCCACATTGATAATCAGGGAACTGATTCCGCCCACCTGGCTGACCGACAAAATGCTGCCAAGCAACAATCCCAGTGCGGAGAACAACACGGCAACAGGGATTAAAACCACCACAGCCAACAGGGTGTTCAGACTAAAAGGAAGCCCGAAAAACAATGCCGTAAGAAAACAGGCGGCGCATTGAAGTATTGCAATGGGCAGCATGGGAAGAGAATAGCCCAAAATATAATCCAAACCCGTCATGGGTGAGGCAAACAGGCGCATCAGGAAGGAACTGTTGCGGTCATTGGCGATCAGCAGACCAAGAAAGAGGGTAATAAAGGAGAGACCGAACACCGCCATGCCCGGTGCAAAGTCAGCAACCTGAAACATCTCCGGGGGCATATCCTTGATGCTTGCTTTCATCAGCTGCATCAGCAGGATTAAAATGACAGGGAAGCCGATGCCGAATAAAATGCTGAGGGGGTCCCGTATGATCTCTTTGGCGTTTCTGGATGAAAAAGCGGTGTATTTCATTGAAGAGCCTCCTCTCCTTCGGTCAGGGCCAGAAAAGCGTCTTCCAGGGTAACCTTTCCGGTTTTTTCTTTGATTTCGGAGGCGCTTCCGATGATCTGCATTCTGCCCCGGCTCATGATTCCGATGCGGTCGGCCAGTGCCTCCGCTTCCTCAAGATAGTGGGTGGTGAGGAGAATAGTGATTTTCCCCTTTAGCTGTTCGATATGTTTCCATAAATCCCGCCGGGCGCGGACATCCAGCCCAAGAGTGGGCTCATCGAGAAAGAGGATCTGGGGGTCTGAGATCAATGCCATGGCAATACTCAGCCGGCGCTGCATTCCGCCGGACAAGGATTTGGCCTTGTCTTTCGCCCGCTCTGTCAGTGTAAAGGTTTCCAGCATTTCATCGGCCTTTCGGGCAGCATCTTTTGCCGAAAATCCGTATATCCGTGCAATCAGAATCAGGTTTTCCCTTGCCGACAGTTTCGGCGCTACCGCGGTTTCCTGAGGAGAGACACTGATGATCTGCTTGACCGCGGCAGTCTGGGTGACAATGCTGTTGCCCATCAGTTTGGCATCCCCCGAAGTCGGGGATAAAAGCCCGGACAGCATTTTAATGGTTGTGGTTTTGCCCGCGCCGTTTTGGCCAAGCAATGCAAACATCTCCCCCTGCTGAATGGAGAGATTAAGGGCATCCACTGCGGTTCTGTTTTTAAATGTTTTGGAGAGGTTTATAATTTCAATCCCGTTCATTATCATCCACCTCAGATTCAGATGCGACCATCAAGGCATCTGCAAACTTAAAAAATTTACTGCTGTCGACCAGTGCAATTCCTCTTTTTACATCTCCCAGCAGCAAAATGGTGTCCCCGGGTTTGATGTGAAAAAGGTCTCGAGCCTCCTTGGGAATCACAATCTGGCCTTTTTCGCCCACTTTGGCCGTCCAGGCGTATTTGCCATTCGGGGGGTTCATCCAATCACTCCTGTACAATAAGTATGAAAAGTATAACAAGTTATACCTAATATACATCTGTTTGAAATAGTTGTCAACATTTTGACAACAAAAACAGCCGGATTCTTCCGGCTGTTTAATAGTAAAAAATCAATCAAAAAGTTTTTCTAAATCCAGCACATGGGTGGCGACCTCATCCACGAATTCTTTGCTGTGGGAGACAAAAATGACCCCACCTTGAAACTGGGTAATGGCGGTTTTCAGCCGGTCGATGGCTTTTACGTCTAGATGGTTGGTAGGTTCGTCCAGAAT
>JAKOTC010000219.1 GCA_029776465.1 Bacillota bacterium | reverse complement strand
TAGCCGTTTTAACAGTAGAAGCGGTGGGATTTCTCATTGCCTTTGCAATTGCCTATCGCCAGCTTGAGGGCGTATCCGGGGATGTATCGGGCTACGCGCTGACGATATCCGAATCTGTCGCTTTACTCGCTTTAGCCATATTCAGATAAAAGAGACTTGAAGGAGGATTATCATGACGCTGATTTTCGGGGGCGCTTATCAGGGAAAGCTGTCCTATTCTTTGGAACGGTTCAACCTGTCGGAAGAGGATGTCTGGAACTGCACGCAGGGAAAGCCGGATTATTCCCGCAAGGTCCTTTATAAAATGGAAGAGGTTATTCTGGAAAAAATAAAAAAGGGAGAAAATCCGGTGGCTTTTCTTGAGAGCCAGCTGGAAATATTGAAGGATAAGATCATTATTATCACCGACCTCTCCTGCGGTGTCGTTCCCACCGATCCCCTGATGCGCAAATGGCGGGAGGCGGTGGGGCGCTGCTCTGCCCTTCTGGCCCGCCATTCCGATTCGGTCATCCGGGTGTTCTGCGGCATCGGAACAGAATTGAAATGAGTCGTCTGATTTTAATCCGCCACGGGAAAACCCTGGCCAACGAACAGCATCTTTACTGCGGCAAAACCGATCTGCCCCTCTCGGAAAAAGGCAGGTCCGAATTAAACCTTTTAAAAGCTCAATTATCCTATCCTTCCGGTGACTTTTTCATCTCCAGCGGCCTGCTTCGGGCTAATGAAACCCTCCGGCTGCTGACCGGAAAACAGCCCGACCTGATTCTGCCGGAGCTGGCCGAATACGATTTCGGCCGGTTCGAGATGCAGAGCTATGAACAGCTGAAAGACAGCGCGGAGTATCAGGCTTGGATTACGGACCAAACCGGGACGGTTTCCTGTCCGGGAGGCGAAAGCAGAGCGGAATTCCAGGCCCGGGTAAAGGTCGGCCTGCAGCGGCTGTTGGAGCTTTCCGGCCGGCATTCCTCCCTCTTTGTCGTTTGCCACGGCGGCGTGATTGTCCGCCTGATGCAGGAGCTTGCGGGGGATGGAAAAAACTTTTATGAATGGCAGCCCGAGGCAGGTCATGGATATATCCTGAAGATATCGAATGGTATTCTCAGCGGTTATTCTTCTCTTTGATATCTCATGATGCAACAGACAGCCGATTTGCTGTCTGTTTATTTTTTAAACTATATTGCTTAAGTATAAAATAACGCAGTCGATAAACAAAGTAAAGACATTTATACTTATTCAGATTTATAAACGAGAATGAAATCCCGACTCCCTTGGGATATATAAGGATTGAGGTCTGTTTGTCATGATGAATCAGTATAGCTGTTGATATAAACCTCAACAATTTGGTCAAGGAGGAATCATCATGACTAAGCATAAAACGCCCACAGACTCGAAAAATATCCCGCTCCGTCAAAGTCTGGCCTTTCGCATGCCTCTTCAGCTGCTTGTTCTTATCGCCGTCGTTTTAACAGCCATACTGCTTGTTTTGCGAAATCAGCTGGTAGATCTGGTAGTTACCAGCACGAAAAAGGAGATCAGTTCACTGGCAGAGCACAACGCAAGCCTTTCTTCCGAATATTTCAGCACCATGCAAACGCAGGCGGCCTCTCTGGCCAAAACCCTGTCCCAGCTTGATAATGCTGAATTAACCCCCAAAGAGAAGCAAAATCTGATTTTGAACATCATGAGCGGGGTGCTGAAGGATGAC
>JAKOTC010000218.1 GCA_029776465.1 Bacillota bacterium | reverse complement strand
CTTCGGATCTTAACCATCGCGTCCGCTCCGTCATCCCCCATGCCGGTCATCAAAACCCCCACGACATTTTCCCCGCCGTAGGCTTCCAGAACGGACTCCATGGTCACATTCACCGAGGGCATAAAGACGGTTTGGGGGTTTTTGGAGAGGCGGATCAATCCCCCCTCCCGCCTGACCAGCAGTTGATAGCCGCCGGGGGCCAGGTATCCCCACCCGTCCCGGAGGGTATCCCCCGCCTCCGCCTCCTTCACCGGAATCTGGCAGGCATTGTCCAGCCTTTTGGCGAAGGAAGCGGTGAAGGTGGGGGGCATGTGCTGCACGATAATCAGGGCGGCCTTCAAATCCGGCGGAAGCGAGGGAAGAACCTCCATCAGGGTGCCGGGCCCTCCGGTGGAGATGCCGATGACCACCACTTTGGAGGCCGCGGTTTGTCTGCCCGCCTTGGGGAGAGGGGGGGATTTTTTGACGGCAGGGAGGGCGCTCCGCCTCTTGAGCCGGTCCTTACTTTTTCTGCTGGCGTTCTTATAGGCCAGCTTGATTTTTTGTATAATCTCCCTTCCCACAACATGGATGTTGGAGGAAACCGTCCCCGAGGGCTTGGCCACATAGTCGAAGGCGCCCAGCTCCAGGGCCTCGAAGGTGGTCATGGCCCCCTCCGTTGTCAGAGAGCTTATGATCAAAATGGGCATCCGGGGATGCTCGTTTAAAATGTACTGCATAGAAGTCAGGCCATCCATAACCGGCATATTGATATCCATTGTGATGACATCCGGCTTCAAATCCCGCGCTTTCTCAATGGCATCCTGTCCGTCCCTGGCCGTTCCCGCCACCGCGAGAGCCGGGTCGGTCAGAACAATTTCTTTGAGCGCCTTTCTCATCAGAGCAGAATCATCCACAATCAAGACTCTGATTTTGTCGGTCACAAACATCACCTGTATCATTGGAAAATTCGGGTGCCCCGAAGCAGGAATCCTGCTCCGGGGTCACGCCCAATTCGGAACTTTAACTGTTGCTTAAAACCTTTCGGGTGTTCAGAATCAGAATCATTCTTCTGCTGCCCTCCAGCTTTCCGACACCCTCCACATAGTCGCTGTCGATTCCGCTGCTCAGCACCTCGGGCGGCGCCTCCACCAGGTTTTTTTCAAATCTCAGCACCTCGGAAACCGAATCCACCACGATTCCGGTTCTCTTGCCCTCGAAATCCACGATGATGATCCGGGTGGCGTCGGATATGGGCTTATCCGGCAGCTTGAAGAGCCTTCTCAGATTCAGCACCGGGATCACATTCCCCCGCAGGTTCACAATGCCCTCGATGAAATAGGGGGCCCGGGGGATCTTGGTGACCTCCGTCATCCGGTTGATCTCCTGAACATTGGCGATCTTCACGCCGTATTCCTCGGATTCAATTTTGAAAGTAACCAGCTGCTCTTCGTCAAGCGCCTGTCTTTCGATGCTTTTCTGTTCGGTGTGCTCATAGCTGCCGTCCACTCCGCCGATTCCGCTGAGCTCCTCGGCCGAAATCAGCTTGGAGGGCTCCAGCATCAGGATCATCCGCTCCCCGTTGTTCAGCTTGGCCACGCCCTGCAGCTGCTCCCCGCTCTGAACGGTAAACTTGGGCGGGGGCTGGATGATGCTTTTGGGCACCCTCAGCACCTCCGACACCTTGTCCACCATGATGCCCGCGGTAAAATTCCCCATATCCACCACCAGAATTCGGGTGTAGTCGCTCACATCCAGGTGCTCCATCCCGAAATAGGTCCGCAGGTTGATGATGGGCAGCAGGTTGTTCCGGATGGAAACCACCCCTTCGATGTAGGCTTCGCAGTTGGGAACCTTGACAATCTGGGGGGCCCGGATGATTTCTTTCACCTTCATGATGCCGATGGCGTATTCCTCTTTGCCTAAGAGAAAGGAAACCATCTGCTCCTCATCGATCGACTCAACCCCGGCGGCGCCGATAGAGGCGCTGTTTTGAGGCAGGTTTTCCTCCTGCCGGTCGGCCCGGTCCTGCCCGGCGCATTGGGCGCTCAGCGCCTTCACCACGTCCAAAAGCATCACCAGCCTTTTTCCGTTCTCCAGCTTCACCACGCCGTTCAAATAGTCGGAATCCATGTTTTTCACAATCTGCGGGGGCTCTTCAATATCCAGGGTGTTCACCCGCATGACCTCCGACACCTTGTCCACAATGATCCCGGTGGCCTTTCCCTCCACATCGATGACCAGCACCCGGCTGTTTTCATCCCGCTGTTTTCTCTCCAGGTTGAACCAGGTTCTTCCGTCGATGATGGGCAGAACATTCCCTCTCAGGTTGCAGGCGCCCTCCACATAGGCGGGGGCATTGGGCACCCTTGTGATATCAGGGACCCGGATGATCTCCTTGACGTCCATGATATCGGCACCGAACTCATCCTCTCCAAGCAGGAAGGTAACCAGCTGGCGCTCGGTAAAGCTTGAACTGTTTATACCAGAAGCCATTGCCATCCCCTCCGCCATTACATGTTCTGAAGCTCATCAGCCAACCCTGAGATCTCTTCGATCGCCTCTGCCAGCTCCTGCATACCTCTTGCCTGCTGATTGGCCGCCGTGGCCGCCTGTTCGGCCCCGCTGCTGGACTCCTGGGCGGCGGTGGCAATCTGGTCCATGCCCTTCTTCACCTGTTCCAGAGCCGCCAGGGATTCTTCGGTGCCCTTCTGAATCTCTTTGGAGCCCTCCAGAATCCGGATCATGCTCTCCTCGATGATGTTCAGGTTGTGAGTGGTCTTGGTGGCCTTTTCCACCTCGGCAAAGGAGGTTTTGCTGGAGAGGTCGATATCGGCCGCAACCCTTTGGATCTGATCCTGAATCCCTCTGACCAGGTCCTTGATCTTGTCGGTGTTTTCCGCAGACTCGTTGGCGAGGGCCCGGATATCCCCGGCGACAACCGAGAAGCCTCTGCCGAACTCTCCGGCTCTGGCGGCCTCGATGGAACCGTTGACCGCCAGCATATTGGTCTGGATGGTCACATTCACAATGGCGTCCACAATCTTGTCAATTCTTCGGGTGGTCTCCTCCAGGCTCTTGATGTTTCGGGCGGAGACAACGCTGGCCTGGGCGGAGGAGGAGATGCCGGCAATCAGATTGTCCACTGCGATCTTGTTTGCCTCCAGCAGCTTCTGCAGCTCTGTGATCTTATCCCCGGAGAAGCCTGCCCTTTCGTTCATCTGCTTGGCGGCCACCACCAGTCTTTCGGCCAGCTGCGCCGCTTTGTCGGTCAGCTCGGCCTGAGCCTGGGCTCCGGAGGAGATCTGCTGCATGGCCTTCAGGATCTCATTGGCGGTGGAGTTGGCCTCCTCCACATTGGCCGACAGTTCTTCAGAGGCCGCCGCAAGGGCTTCGGAGGACTTCTGGGCGTCGGTGGATACCTTCAGGTCTTCCGCCATCTGGGCCAGGTCATTGGCGGCCGCGTTCAATTCGCTGAAGGCCTTGTTCTGCATCTGGATGGACTTTTCTACTTCCTCCGCGGCATTGCTCTGCTGCTCGGCAGCCGCTGCCACCTGTTCGGCGATGGCCAAAAACTCGCCGGCTCCCTTGGTGGCGTCCACTGCGTTCTGAGCCACCTCGGCCACGCTTCTCTGCACGGAAAGGATTTCCTCGTTGATTTTCACCAGGTCGGCGGTGGTCTGCCTGGCCTTCTCCACCTCTTCGTTGGCGGCCTTTCCGGCCTGTTCAATGTCGGCCACCACCACTTTGACATTATTCTGGATCTCGGTCACCAGCTCCCGAATGTTTCTGGCCGATTTCTCCGAGGTCTCGGCAAGGTTGCGCACCTCATCCGCCACCACGGCAAAGCCCTTGCCATGCTCCCCTGCTCTGGCGGCCTCAATGGCGGCGTTCAACGCCAGCAGGTTGGTCTGGTCGGCAATTCTCACAACCGCCTGAACGATTTCCCCGATCTCATTGGACTGCTTCTCCAGCTCGGAAACCAGCTTGACGGATTCCAGATTGGTGTCGGCAGATTCTTTGATGCCCTTGATCATCTGCTCAATGTCGTTGGAGGTATTCTCGATTAACTCCTTCGCAATATCCACCCTTTCCAGGGATTCCTTTGCGTTTTTCTCGGCGATGACCGAGGACTTGTCGATTTGGTTGATGGCCGCTCTGGACTCTTCGGCTGCCGAGGTCGCCTCATTGGCTCCTCTGGCGATCTGGGTCATGGTTGCGCCCAGTTCTTCGGCGGCGCTGCTGACCTCTTCAATGCCCGAAGCCAGCTGCTCTGTGGCAACGGCGATCCGTTCGGCCAACTGCTGCTGTTTTGCCAGGGTCCGGGCTTTGACCTTGTCCTGGGCCTGCTTCCTTGCGAGCTCTCTTTTTTTTCTCCATCTCATCCGATGCCGGCATCGGCACGCTCACTTTCTCGACTGCGGCAGTCGAAGGCTTTGCAAGTTTTTTCTCCATAAATTCATCCTCCAAAAATATTGAAAATTTCAAAATGTTAAAAATCCTTCAATTTCTCCTATATTTCCCGGGAAACCTCGGGCTGCGCCTGCCGGGCCGCAGCGTCCTCGGGGTTGAAAATGATGTAGTACATATTCACGCCGTCGGGGGTGGGTTCATTTCCGATATAGCCGTCCCGGTGCAAAAGAAAGATCTTCTGGCGAAGATCTTCGATATTGCACTTTACATTGTTTTGAATCAGAACCTTGTGGATTTCCGCCAGGGTATTGACCTCCGTCTCACAGGTTTTGATGTACCTCAAAAGCTCTTCATCCGTCAATTGAAGCATGGTTTCACTCCTTTCAACGCAAAATCTCTATCACTTTCTGAACTTATTCAGCTGTTTCAAAACCACTTCCGGCTTATAGGGCTTGACAATAAAGCCCTTCGCCCCGTTGAGGATGGCCTTCTGAACAAAGGGCTCCTGCCCCATGGCCGAAACCATGACGATGGCGGGCATATTGCAGCCCATCTTTTTGATCTCCTGCATGCACTCGATGCCGTCCATTTCGGGCATGGTAATGTCCAGCGTGACAATGTCCGGCCTTAGCTCCCGAATCTTTTTGAGCGCCTCTATTCCGTTGCCCGCCTCGCCCACAACCTCAAAGTCATTGGCCACAAGCAATTGCTTCAGCTGCGCCCGAATAAATGCAGCATCGTCCACTATCAATACCTTTGTCATATGTACCCCTTCCGATGGCTCAGAATCAAATTCCTTTTATTTGCTGCAATGGAAAAAACAAAAAGCCATGGCAAACCTGTTGCCATAGCTTTCATCCTATCCTTCAAATTCACCTGGCAACCCGGCGATCATAGTGCACCCACCTTAGACCCGTAGCTTTGCGTCCTTATTTTTCAATAAGTTTGCCTTTATCTGGTTATTCAATTGAAATCTTGATATTTATGTAATCGAATACATGTTTTTACATTTGCGATATTTGCTCATAAAAACAAGGCGGTTATTCAATAAAACCGCCCGGAATACGCAAAAGAGTACGCCAAAACACACCAGCAATAAGATGGTATAATCTTGGAATATGTGTAATGCGGCGTTGACATCGTCTGCCCGATGGAGTACAATAAAAATGGGGTTAAATTCAATAATGTAGCTTGCATCGGGCAGGCCAGTTTTTTTGTACTCCTTTGAATATTTTTTATGTCTGTAAATATTATAACTTAAGTTATCTTAATTTTCAATACACGAATTAAGAAAACTTAAGTTAGTTGTTTGTCTTCGTTTTTGTCGACTTTGTACCAAAGGCTGTGATACAATGGGTATTGTTGAGAATATTTTTAAATTAATCCAAGAAAAGGGACTGACTCCCGCATCGGTGAGCAAAGACACCGGCATTTCACAGGCTTTATTCTCCCAGTGGAAGAGCGGCAAGCAAAAGCCCTCCGCCGAAAAGCTGAAGATTCTGGCCCAATATTTCAACGTATCCGTAGGCTATCTGATGAACGACGAAAAAACAACGGTCCATGACCCGGAGGGAAATTCCATCGTCATCGACCGTGAAACCATGGATATTATAAAAAAGATCACTCAAAACCCAAACTACAAAATCATTTTTACCGCCTATCCGGATTTAACCCCGGAAGATTTAATCCAGGCCTTAAAAGTTGTCAAAGCTCTTAAGGATCTCAAAGACGAGTAGTCCTGCCTCGGCGGACTGCCTTGATTTCCCTGCCCCAACAGCCGAGCGCCATTCTCTTTTCCGCTTTACAAAAGGTACTGATCGTTGTATGATATAATAGTGAGGCAAGTCCAAAAACGGAGGTCATTCAAATGGAAAAAGTATATGAATTTTTAAAGGACGTGGGCACTTATTACCTGGCCACGGTGGAGGGCGATCAGCCGAGAGTCCGCCCCTTCGGCACAGTTCTGATTTTCGAGAACAAGCTCTACATCCAGACCGGCAAGAGAAAACCCGTTTCAAAGCAGCTTCAGGCCAATCCCAAAGCGGAAATCTGCGCCTTTAAGGACGGGGTATGGCTCCGCCTGACAGGCGAGCTGGTGGAGGATGACCGGGTAGAGGCCCGGAAGGCCATGCTGGACGCCTATCCCCAGCTTCGCTCCATGTACGATGAAAACGACGGCAACACCCAGGTCCTCTACTTCAAAAACGCCACCGCCACCTTCAGCTCCTTCACAGCCCAGCCCGAAACCATCCGATTTTAACACAAGCGCCCTCCAGATCGGGAGGGCCTTTTTGCGGGCCCTGCAAGCCCCCGCGGCTTCAGGGCTTTATAAAACTCTGTTTCCCCCGGCGCATCCCCGGATTTTCCAAGCATGGCAGTCGAGCACCTCAGCGATGATCCCCTCGAACACCGCAGTGAATCCCCTCTTTTTTCCCCGCCGAAGGCGGGACAGAGGCAAACGAGTTGCCCCAAAATGCACCAATGCTATATAAATGCGGGAAAGAAGAACCGCCCACCGGCTGATGACTTCTGCGCTGTGCAGTTGTTATCGGCTATTTTTTTGCTTTTGGAGATGACCCTATGAAAGAAACCCTTACCTTTTACCGCAATCAGTTGATTTTCTGCCTGATCACCCTCCCCCTGGGCGTGGCGACAGGCGCAATTTGCGCCCTCTTCGGCGTGGTCCTGCTGAAGATCGGAGATTTCAGAAGCGGGCATTTTCTCTATCTTTTGCCCTTTCTGGGCCTGGCGGGCGTTTTCATCGCCTGGTGCTACAATCGGTTCGGCAAAGACAGCGCAAAAGGGATGGCCCTTTTATTTGAGATCCATCAGGACAAGCGTTCCTCCATCCCCCTGCGGCTCATCCCCATGGTCATCGGAAGCACCTGGCTGACCCATCTGTTCGGAGGCAGCGCCGGCCGGGAAGGAGTGGCCACCCAGATCGGCGGCACTCTGGGCAGCTATATCGGAGGAAAGCTCCAAATCCCCCAGGCCCAAAAGACCCTGATGATTTCCGGCATGGCGGCGGGCTTCGGCGGGCTCTTCCGCACCCCCCTTGCCGCCGTTTTCTTTGCGCTGGAGCTCCTTCGCCGGGGTTCGATTGAGTACGCCGCCCTTCTCCCCGCTCTGGTGTCCGCCTATGCCGCCAGCCATGTTTCGGGGATGCTGGGGCAGGAAAAGTTCACCTATGCCCTACACTGCGAACTTTCCCTCAATCTCCCGTCGGGGATAAAGCTGGCCGCCTTGGGCCTCCTCTTCGGCCTGGTGGGCATGGCCTTCTCCCTCCTGCTGAAAAAGGCCAAAACCCTTTTGTCCGGCTGCATTCAAAACAACATCACCCGGATTCTGGTATTCGGCACCGCCATCGGCCTTCTTTCCATCGCCTGTTTTCAGGGCCGATACTCCGGGCCGGGCAGCAATCTGATTATGGCGGCCCTCTCGGGAGAAAGCATGCTCTGGGATTTTGGGCTAAAAATCCTCTTTACTGTTTTCACGCTGGCCGCCGGATATTACGGGGGCGAGGTGGTGCCCCTCTTTTCCATCGGCGCCTCGGTGGGATGTGTCGCGTCGGCTGTTCTGGGGCTGCCCGTGGAGCTGTCGGCGGCCCTGGGCTATATCGGGGTCTTCGGAAGCGCCACCAACACCTTTTTGGCCCCGGTGTTTATCGGGGCGGAGGTCTTCGGCCCCCGCCACCTCCCCGCCTTCGCCGTCGTATCCGCCCTCGCCTACATATCCAACGGGAAAAGTCGATTTATTCTTTGCAAAAATAATCCCGCTGTACGCGGCTCAGCCGCCTTTTTGCCCCGGTGTTTATCGGGGCGGAGTCTTCGGCCCCCGCTACCGCCTTCGCCATCGTATCCGCCGTTGCCTACATATCCAACGGGAAAAAGTCATTCCGCTGTACGCGGCATAAACCCGTCGCATAGCATCCATTGAGTATGGATGCATTTTTATTTTGCAGACGATATCGGCCGGCAAAATAAAAATGCGGATTCCGAAGAATCCGCAAAAAGGCAAAGAAGAGATGTTTATTCTGTTCTCAGGGCCACCACCGAGTCCTTCTTGGCGGCGCTGCGGGAGGGGATGATGCCGGCAAACAGCGTCAACAGCATACTGATTACAATCAGGATAACAGCCGTGGGAACCGGCAGGATGGCGCTGAGGTTGTTTAATCCTGTCAGGTGGTGCAGGATCAAATTGATGGGGATACAGAGCAGATAGGTGATGACCACGCCCAGCAGGCCCGAAGTGAAGCCGATGATAACGGTTTCCGCGTTGAACATGCTGGAAACGTTTCGCTTCGAGGCGCCGATGGCGCGCAGAATACCGATCTCTTTGGTGCGCTCCTGCACTGAAATCAGAGTTATTACACCGATCATAATGGAGGATACGATCAAAGACACTGCCACAAAGGCAATCAAAACATAGGTGATGGCGTCAATGATGGTGGTGATGGAGGACATCATCAAACCCACATAGTCGGTATAGCTGATCTCCGCCAGGTCATCCACACTCTCATTATATTCCGCAATAACCTCTTTGATGACATCCTTGTTGGCAAAGGAGGAGGCGTAGAGGTTCACCGAGGCCGGGCTGTCCATATCCACGCAGCCCAGCTGAATCAGATTCTTCTCATAGGTGGAATCCGAAAACTCCAGAACCTCGTCATAATACCGGGCGCACATCTCGTCGGTATACTGGGCGGCGGCCATATCCATGGCGGCGGCCAGCTGCTCGCTGGTCATGCCGCTCAGCTTTTGCTTGACCTGGGCGGCATACTGGGCGCGGTACTGCTCGGTCAAAGCCTTGGCAAACAGTTCCTTCAGGTCCTCATCGCTCATGGAAGAGACATAGCCGGTGATCGTCGCCTCGTCCACCCCCATCTGCTGGGCCATGGCCGGCCCGATGGCGGCTTCCATATCCGCGCGGGTCATCCGGGCCAGGGTGCTGGAAACGAACTGCTGGGTTGCCTCGTCGGAGGGGATGCTCATGATCTTCAGATAGGCGGAAGCCTTTCCCGAGGCGTCCAGGCTTGCGATATACTCCTTGAATTCCGCCGCTTTTTTCTCGGTGGTCAGCGTGCCGTCATGATCCTTAAAGGGCAGGCCGGTAAAGATATCCGTGTTGGGATTTTCCTTCTGGGCTTTCACCGCTTCCGACTGGGCGGCCTTCTCGATGATATATTCCGTCAGCTTGCTGGTATAGCCCAGAGAACTTTTGCTGGAGGAGGCGATGGAGCCCTCGGCGGGCTTGGCGATTCCCACCACATGGAGGGTCAGCCCGTTGTCATAGAGATATTTCAATCCGGCTTCGCTGTTGCGAAGATCGGTATAAGTGCCGGTTTTCTCGTCATAGGTATAGCAGTCGGAGCTTAAGATGGTCCGGAAGTCCATCTTGCAGATCTCCTCATAGGACCATTTCTGCACCTCATAGTCCACGGTGGTGTGGTTGACCGCCGCTTCCATCAGCTTCTTGATCTCCTCTTCCGATTTCAGGCCCAGGGCGTAGAGGGTCATGTCGTCGATCTCGTTATTTTCATCCAAAAAGAGCACGATTTCGTCATACCTTGTGGGCCAGCTTCCGTAGATCATATCATACTGCTTCTCAATGACCTCGTTGACCAGTTTTCCGTTCTCGCCGGGAATCAGTTCCTTCCACAGGTTCATGGAGGAGGTCATCATGGAGGAGCCGCCTATCAGGGACTGGTTGCGGAGGGCCATCATGGAGGACATATCCACGTTGAGATACTTCTTCACCAGCTCCAGGGTCATGGCCTCGGTATCCGAGCGCATAATGGTGCCGTCCACGTTTTTGGTGTAGATCAGCAGGTCGGCGTCATAGGTGTACTGCACCCCCGCCAGCGCCGCGCTCAGCTTGCTGTTTTCGTTCGCCCGCTCCTTTTCGATAAATCCTTTGAAGGCCTTCAGGTCGTTCTCCTGGGCTTCCAGGGAGTTCATGGCGTTGGTCATCTCATAGAGCATGGCCTTCTGATAGACGGCGTCGTTCTCATGCTCGGTGACGGACTGGGCTTTCCCCATAAAGGTGGAGAGGAGGGTGGAGACATCCACGCTCCGGGCCTCAATCGTCAGGGGGTAGGAAGCGAGGGTTTCCTCCTGCACCGCGTCGATGAAGGCGGTGGTGCCCTGGGAAACCGCATAGATCAAAGCGATGCCGATAATGCCGATGGAGCCGGCAAAGCTGGTCAGGGCGGTTCTGCCCTTCTTGGTAAAGAGGTTTTTCAGGGAGAGTCCGAAAGAGGTGCCGAAGGACATGGAGGGTTTTTTCTTTTTGCGGTTGTTCTCCTCCCGGCTTTTGGCCTTGGCGGTCTCCTGCCTTGCCTCCTCCTCGGAGAGGGGCCTGCTGTCGCTGAGAATCCGGCCGTCCAGCATCCGCACGATCCGGGTGGAATACTTCTCCGCCAGATCCGGGTTGTGGGTCACCATCACCACCAGCCGGTCCTTGGCAATCTCCTTGAGAATGTCCATTACCTGCACGCTGGTTTCGGTGTCCAGGGCGCCGGTGGGTTCATCGGCCAGGATGATGTCGGGGTTGTTGACGATGGCGCGGGCAATGGCCACCCGCTGCATCTGGCCGCCGGACATCTCCGAGGGCCTCTTGCGCAGCTGATCCCCCAGGCCCACCTTCTCCAGGGCCTCCTTGGCCCGCTTGCGCCGCTCCTTTTTGGGGACGCCGGACAGGGTCAGGGCCAGCTCCACGTTGGACAGAACGGTCTGGTGGGGAATCAGGTTATAGCTTTGAAAGACAAAGCCCACCGAATGGTTTCGGTATGTGTCCCAGTCCCGGTCCTTATACTCTTTGGTGGATCTGCCGTTGATGACAAGATCGCCGGAGGTGTAATGGTCCAGGCCTCCGATAATGTTCAGCATCGTGGTTTTACCGCAGCCGGAGGGGCCCAGAATCGACACAAATTCACTGTCCCGGAATTTAAGGTCAATTCCCTTCAGGGCCTCCACATTCTCCCCGCCGGCGGGGTAAACTTTGGTTATCTTTTTAAGTTCGAGCAATTGATATCCTCCTTACTTACTCTGTGACCGTTCCTGCCTAAGGGCAGGCGTTAAGGCTGCGAAAGTCCCGCCTTGGGGGTGTTCGCAGCCGGATTTCATTAAAAGCGGCAAAGTGCCGCCTCCCGGGCAAACGGAAGGGGCACCGGCGGTTTTCAATCCCGGGCATCCGATTCGGGCGCCCCATACCCCGGCGGAATGCCGGCGGCAGCGCAGACCGTCCCGCATTTTAATCTTCCGTAGTATTATAACACCGATTTGCCCCGGTGAAAAGTTCTTTTTTTCCAGTTTGCCCTGCAATCCGCCAAAATCTCCCGGCCCGGGCGGATTCAACCCCCGAAAAAAATTCCGATTCCTGTTAGTATTCCCGTTTTTCCGCCGATCAACGGGCAAACCTGAAGCTGTACACCAGTGTTTCAAGAAGGTAGAAGGCAAGGCGAAAGGCCATCCATCCGAAAATAAATTTTCTCAGCCGCCGGAAGGGGGAGGTAAAGACAGCTCTCCGGCTGAGGTCGGTGTATTCCTGAAAAAGCTGGATGTACACCGGATTGCCCGGTTCCATCCGAATGGCCTGCTGCAAAAGCGCCAGCGCCCTTTTTGTCTGCCCCATCCCATGATAGGCGACCGCGCTCACATAATGCCAGCGCCCGTCTCGCTCGCTGCCGGCCATGCGGGAAAGGATGGCGGCGGCCTCCCGAAAGCGCCCGCCGTTGAGGGCCTGGATGGCCCGGACAAGCTCGGCAGAGTCCCCCGCCCGGGGACGGGGGGTTGTGTCTGCCGGCCCGCCGCCAAACCCGAAGCCGAACAGATCGTTAAAATCAAAATGAAAATCAAAGCCGCCGAAATCACCGTACCGGCCATAGCCCTGCCCGCTTTGAGGGCCGTCCTGCCGGCCGGCATAGGACTCCCGCCCCTGCCCGGCCCTGAACTTCTCCGGGTTTTGAAGCATTTCATAGGCCTCGTTGAGCTGGTTCATCTTCTCCGCCGCTCCCGGGTCGTCCGGGTGCAGATCGGGGTGATATTCCTTGGCCTTTTTTCGGTAGGCTTTTTTAATCTCTTCCTGGGAAGCCCCCGGCGGGACGCCCAGCACTTTATAGGGGTCGGTCATATTTCATCCTCATCAGGTTCTTTTTTCAAAGTCCTGCCCGCAGCCGGAATAGGTCACGACAATCCGTTTGCCCTTCCCGGGCTTTCGGATCCGCAGGGGCGTTTTGCAGCTTGGGCATTGATAATATTTGTGGGTCTTCCGGTCCCGCCAGATGCTTCGATACAGATGAGCCTTCCCCGTCACGCGGTTCCGGATATTGAGATACCGCTCCCGCTGCAGACGGCATTTGCCGATATTCCCGGAAAAAGTCCGGACCCAGGACCACGCCAGCAGGGCAAACTCGAGAATGTATAAAAAGCGAAGATAGGGCAGATAGGACAGAAGCATCAGCGCCACGCCGGTCAGGGACAGGAAGCGGAAGAGTTCGTCATAGCCATACCGCCCCTGCATAAAGCCACGAAGCCTGTACCCCGCGGATGAAATCCATCTCTTCATAAAAAACCTCCTCACAGACAAACCGGAAGCAATATAAAAATCCGGCATTCTATTTATAGCATCCTTTTCTAAACTGAAACGAAACTAAAAATGCTCCCCCGGGGACGGCCATCCGGCCGCTACCCGCAGGGGGAGCATGAGCATCTATAGGTTATTGTTCGGAGGGGGGCTGAGGCAGAAAAACCCTGAACACCGTCTCCCGGTTGCCGGAGGAGAGGGTGACCTCCCCGCCGTGAAGCTCCACGATTCTCTTGACAATCGCCAGCCCGATGCCGTTGCCGCCGTTGGAATGGGACTTGTCCAGCTGATAGAACTTCCGGAAGATCAGCTCCTTGGCCTCCTCCGGGATCTCCTCCCCGGTATCGGAGACGGAGACCGAAATCCCCTTTTCGGTCCGGGCTATATCCACTTTCACCGTTCCGTCCCGGTCGGCGTATTTAATCGCGTTATTCAGCAGGTTGATCCAAACCTCTTTCAGCATCTCCTCGTTGGCGCAAACGGTATATTCCTCAAAGTCCAGGTCCAGCTGGATATTCTTTTTGCTCCACTTGTTTTCCAGAAGAAGCACGCAGTTGCGGATCTGCTCGGAGAGATTGAAGGAAGAGGCGCCAGTCAGAATCGTCTGGTGCTCGAACCTGGTCAGGTTCAGGACATTGGTGGCCATGGCCGCAAGCCGCAGGGATTCCTCCTCGATGATATTGATATACTCCAGCCTTTCCTCCTCGGTCAGATTGCCCTGCTTCAGCAGCCTGGCAAACCCGGCGATGGAAACGATGGGGGTTTTAAACTCGTGAGAAAAATTATTGATGAAATCCGAGCGGAGCATCTCGGTCTTTTCTAGCTCCTCCGCCATGTGGTTGAAGCTTTCCATCAGCTCCACCGCGGTGGGGTGCCGCTCGAAAAACCGCCCGAAATGCAGGCGGGTCTTATAGTCCCCCGAAGCCAGGCGGTTCATGGCATTGATAAAAGAGTTGACGGGCTTCAGGGGGATGCGGCTGGTGACCGCCGTCAGGGCGGAGCCCAGCAGCACGCTGGCGACCATGATGTTGAAAATCAGATGGTCCGCTCTGGGCAGGTCGTTGCCCTCCCTGATAATCCCCTTATGAATCAAAAAGAGGATGACCGTCCCCACAAGAAGCATGGTCACAATGATAAAACAGAACACGATGGAGGAAAAGAGAAGGGTCAGGGCCAGCCGCTGGTTCCTCTCAATCCGCTTTCTTCTTTCAATTCGCTTCATACCTTTTTTACCGCCTTATATCCAAGCCCCCGGACCGACACGATTTCAAACTCCTCCCAGCCCTCAAACCGCTTACGCAGCCTGCCGATATGCACTGTCACCGTCTCCCAGCCCGATTCGCTGTCATTGCCCCAGATTTCGTCCATCAGCTGAATGCGGGTGAAGATCTTGTCCGGATAGGAGAGCAGCTTATAAAGCAATAAAAACTCCTTTTGGGGAAGCTCCTGGGTCTGGCCGCCCTTGGTGACCGTAAAACTGTTGTAATCCAGGGTCACATCCCCGATGACGATCTTTTGCTCGCTGGCAATCTGGGCGCGGCGCAGAAGGGCCCGGATGCGGAGAATCAGCTCCTCCGAGTCAAAGGGCTTGGTCATATAATCGTCCGTTCCGGCCAGAAAACCCATCCGCTTGTCCTGGGGCAGCTGCTTGGCCGAAACCATCAGGATGGG
>JAKOTC010000217.1 GCA_029776465.1 Bacillota bacterium | reverse complement strand
CATCATCATGATCTCCTCCGAACTGCAGGAAGTATTGCGGATGAGCGACCGCATCTGCGTCATGTGCGAAGGCCGGCTGACCAAGGTGCTGGATATCAGCGAGGCCAACCAGGAAGTTATTATGAAATACGCGACTTTGCGCAACGACAAAGCAGCGGTTTGATTCAAACCGGGAAAGGGTGAATTCTATGTTCAATACGGTCAAAACAGAACAAAATCAACCGGTAGAGGTTTTAGAGGCCAGAAAAGCCTTCCGCGTCAAACAGATGGGGCTGCAAAAGCTGCTGGCACTGGCCGCCCTCTTCATCCTCTATGTCTTCTTCTGCATCTTCGGCAAAAACTTTGCCTCCACCGGCACGCTGGTCAGCATTCTGGACAGCACCTATTATGTGGCCTTTATGGCCTTCGGCATCACCTTCGTCATCATCACGGGGGGCATCGACCTCTCCATCGGCACCAACATGATGTGCTCGGCTCTGATCGGCGGTTACCTCTATTCGGCCAAGGGCCTCTCCATCTGGCTCTGCCTGGTCATCGTGGTGATCATCGCCACCGCCTTCGGCTTCATCAACGGGGTGCTGATCGCCAAGCTGAAGCTTCCCCCCTTCATCGCCACCCTGGGCGTGATGATGATGACCCAGGGCATCGGCTCCATCGTCACCAATGTGCAGACCCAGCGGTATCCCTCCGGCTTTGTCGCCGACGGCTTCTATAAGAGCATCTTCTATAAAACCGCTTCCAGCGACCTCTTCCCCAGCGGTTTCCCCTCCGGGCTGATCTATATGGGCATCTTCTTCCTGATCGCCATGTTCCTGCTGAACAAGACCAAACTGGGACGGTATACATACGCCATCGGCTCCAACGAGGAGGCCGTCCGGCTCTCCGGCGTCAACGTGGCCAAGTGGAAGATCCTTGTCTACACCCTCTGCGGCGCCTTCTGCGGATTCTCGGCCATCGTCTATGCCGCGACCTATACCACCATCATCCCCGGCACCGGCGGCGGCCTTGAGATGAAAGCCATCGCGGCGGTCATCATCGGCGGAACCTCCATGTCCGGCGGACTGGGCACCATGTCCGGCACCATGATCGGCGCCCTGCTGATGAGCGTGCTGAGCAACGGCCTGATGGCCATGGGGCTTCAGGGACATTATCAAACCTTCTTCACCGGTCTGGTGGTGGTGCTGGCGGTGCTGCTGGACATCTACCGCAACAAAAAGGCCAACGCCATCAAGACTCTTCATTCGTAACCGGCTGCAGGGAGCTGCAGTGAAAATATTTCATCAATTTATCGGGAGGTAAATTATGAACATCAAAAAAATCGGTGCTCTTCTCATGGCGGTTGCCATGGCCGCAAGCTTGACCGCTTGCAACTCATCCGGTAAGCCTGCCTCCGGCTCGTCTGACAAGCCCTACATCGCCATCGTCTCCAAGGGCTTCCAGCATCAGTTCTGGCAGGTCGTGAAAAAGGGCGCGGAAGCCGCCGCGGCAGATCTGGGCGTTGAAATCACCTTCGAGGGCCCCCAGTCTGAGTCGGACATCAATGATCAGGTCAATATGCTGAAAAGCGCCATCAACCGTCAGCCCGACGCCATCGCGCTGGCCGCTCTGGACACCGAGTCGGTGAAAGAGCAGCTGAACGAATGCCTCACCAAGGGCATCCCGGTCATCGGTTTTGACTCCGGCGTTCCCAACGCTCCCGCCGGCTCCATCTATGCCACCGCTTCCACCAACAACTATGAAGCCGCCGGCATCGCCGCTCAGAAGCTGTTTGAAAACGCCGACTTCCAGGCCAAGCTGAAGGCCGGCAAGATCACCGTGGGTGTGTTGTCTCAGGACGCTACCTCCGAGTCGGTCACCCAGAGAACCAGGGGCTTTATCGAAACCCTGACCAAGCTGGTTGAAGCCGAGAACGCCGGTTCCGTTGAAGTTGTGGGCCACGACCTGTTTAAGAAGGCCGCCACTGCCGACGTGAAGCTGACCATTAAGGTCAACATCCCCGCCACCACCTCCGCCGCCGATATGAAGACCGGCGCTGAGTCCCTGCTGACCAGCGAGAACCTGGTCGCCATCTTCGGCTCCAACGAGGCTGCCGCTAACGGTATCCTCGCCGCTGCCAACGACGGTAGCGAATTCAGCGACACCGGCCGCTATAAAGACATTATCGCCATGGGCTTCGACGCCGGCAAGACCCAGAGAACCGCAGTGGAAAACGGCTGGTTCTACGGCTCCATCACCCAGGATCCCTATCAGATCGGTTATAAGGCCGTCAGCCTGGCTGTGGACGCCATCAACGGCAAAGCCGCCGCTTCTCCCACTATCGACACCGGCGCCAAGTGGTATAACGCCGAGGCGCTGAAAGACGAGTCCATCTCCCAGCTGGTTTACGAATAAACCATCCGCTGAACAGAATATCCGTCACGGATCAAACAAAGGGCATCATGGAAACATGATGCCCTTTTGGTTTGCCGGATATTGCTTTACCGGAGGTCGCTGAGGTTAAAAGCGATTTTCGGTTCCTTCAGATTATGGTCGGTTTGGATGAAGTAGTTATAACCTACCCATTCGTCGATATAGGTTTTGCCGATCTGGGTTGTGGTTCCATTGCCCAGCTCGCCATAGTTATTGACGCCCCAGGAATAGACATCGCCGCTCTGGGTCACCGCCAGATAATGCTGCCCCCCGCCGGCGGTGGTGACAACCTCGTCGAAAATTTTGACAGGCTTGCCGTATACGATAAAATTCTCCAGCAGCCCTCCCCCGCCGTCAGTGCCCTCGGAATTGCGAAAATCGTATCCGCTGAAGGCCCTTCCCCAGGCCCAGAGGCTGTTGTCCTTTTTCTGCATCAGGCCGGTTTTGAAAACCTCCTTTACCTCCTGATCAATCAGCGCCGGCTGATAGAACCAAAAATCATCTTTTTGGGTACCCAAAAGGCTATCGTAGCCGTTTGCCCCCCAACCCATCAGCACCCCGTCCTTATTCAACGCATAAACCCGCTGGAGGTCGCAAACCACCTTTTTTACATCGGCCATGATCCGAATGGGAGAGGATGTAAAGGCATTAGGACCAATGTCTGCAGAGGGGAGATATATACCCTCCCCGAGTCCGTATAACGCACCGCTTTTGTCAATGTAGAGAATGAAGCTTCCCCCCAGCGCAGCGGACTTCACACCCTCCGCGATTTTAACGGGAACAGAGGTATAAGTTATACTGTCCACATCGACAGCATACAAAACACCCCAGGTCCACAGGGTTCCGTCCTTTTTCAGGGCAATGGAGGTATATTTGTTGGCTTCGGCGAAGAGGACATCCTCCATCACCTTTTTGGGGAGGAGGGATTTTTGATAGTCCCCCGTGCCCAGCTGCCCTTTATCATTGGAGCCCCAGGCGTACAATTCTCCCTTACGGGTCACCGCCAGGACATGAAGCTTGCCTGACGAAGCGGACCTGATATTTTCCATGACCTTCACCGGGGTGGAGGAGTTGCAGTTTTGGATGATCTCATTGTTGTCGTTGTAGAGGGTTTCGGTTCCGTTTCCCAGCTTTCCGTTATAGTTATCCCCCCAGATGTACAGGTTTCCGTTTTGGATCAGCATAGAAATCCTCTCACCGCAGATCACCTGAAGATCTGAAGGCAGTTTGGCGCCGCATCCCGCCAGCGGAAGGCAAAGCAAAAGGGAGATAAGTACCGGCAGCAATCGTTTCATTCATATCCTCCAGTATTTGGTTTAATTTACAGGATATTATACCCGGCAAACCGGAGAATGTCAAGGATACCGAAGACAGTTCCATCCAGTAACTGGTTGATTTTATATAAATTATGGTATATAATGAAATCAAAATTGGTTCAATTGCCAGTTGGGGTTGTCCAACCGAAGCAAAGGAGTGACCCTATGCACTATTTTACCGTTTCCAATGCTCCCACGGACTTCAGCGAGTTTTCCGGGAATATGGCCCGGCTGATTAACGAGTACAAATTTGTCACCTCCCCCGTGGAGCTGCCCCTGCCGGAGGCGTTTGTGAAACAGGCCGGAGAGGAAAATCCACAGACATAAATCAGCCTCACAATAAAAACAGTTGAACCGGGAGAGTATAAGATCCTTTATAACCATGGGACGAGCGCTCCCGGCTCATCTATACAACCTATCAAAAGTACATCGGCAATCATTTTGTTGCCTGCTCGCATCCAAACGGCGGGCTGCTGTTTATACGGTCCCCATCGTAAACCCTCCGAAAATCCGCAGGGCGAAGGCCAATTTCGCTGTTGAGCTTGGAAAATATTGCGTTCATAAATCCAAAAAAGCTGCGAAAAATAAGGGCAGAGCGGTCGAATTCGTTTCAACCGAATCCCTCTTTGTTTTGCGTGTAAGAATGGGATTTGAAAAACAAAGACCGCGGAAAGCAAGGGTACGAATATGAAATCAGTAAAATACTTCGATAATCCCGAAATGCAGCGTTATTTTGAATCTCTTCCTCCCACCATTCAACAGAACATCGTTCAAAGCGATGTGGGCGTCTATTCGCTCGAAGATCTTCGTACTCTGGCCAACAATTTGCTGAAACTTGGCCCGGACAAGAAATAAAAAAGTCCCATAAGCCAAAGGGCTTATGGGACTTTTGCATGGGCGGCAGCACTTGGAACCTTGGCAGCCGGTAATATTCCCATAAGTTCTTGACAAACCCCGGCGATGGGGGTAGAGTAATAGCAAAACCACTTTGGGAAGGGATTGTGCTATGAAATCCGAGTATACGCCCATTGAATCGCAAGTAAAACCCTATAAAGGAAAACCCGCGCTCTGGATTAACGGCAAACCGGAAAATGCCCTGCTCTATGCGCTGACCGAATCCCCCGGCGGACGCTTTTCCTGGGAGGAACTGCCCCGCTGGAACATCAAAAACTTTGCCGCCCAGGGCTTTAAGCTGTTTTATCTGGACTTGTGGTTTGACGATATGTGGCCGAGCGAAGAGGAATTCTCCGTGGAACTTGCCCAAAAGCAGGTGCGCGGCGTGTTGGAGGTCTGCCCGGACGCGGCGGTCTTTTTCCGGCTCCACGGCAACGCCCCTCGCTGGTGGATCGCTTCCCATCCCGACCAATGGGTTCGTTTCGCCGACACCGAAACACTTGAACTGCCCTATAAATCCGCAATTACCAACCCTGTCTCCCACGACCTGGATCCCCACGCCCGCATCAGTTTGGCCAGCGAAAGCTGGTTGGAGATGATGGGCGGGATGTTTCAGCGCTTTTGCCGGGAGTTTTCAAAAACGCCGGAAAGCGCGCGGGTGGCCGCCATTCAGATCGCAAACGGGGTCTGCGGCGAAAACCATTACTGGGCCTTTGTAAAACACGATCCCGATGTCAGCCCGCCCATGCAGCAGTTTTTTCGCCGCTGGCTGACCGAAAAATATCAAACTGACCAAGCCCTGCAAACAGCCTGGAACAACCCCGGGGTGACCCTGGAAACCGCCGAGGTTCCGGGGATGGAACGGAACCAGACCCAGGCCGGCATCTTTCACGACCCCAAACAGGAACGTCAGATCATTGATTATTACGAATGCCAAAGCAAAGCGGTCACCAACAGCATCCTGCATTTCGCAAAAATCGTGAAGGAAAACTGGCCCCGCGACATTGTGGTAGGCACTTTCTACGGGTATTATCTCTCCCTCTTCGGGCGGCATTCCTCCGGCGGGCACCTGCTGGAGCAGGAGATTTTAAACTGCCCCTATATTGATTATCTCAGCGCGCCTCAGGCTTACATCAAAGCCTGCCGCGCCATCGGCGGCCCTACCCTTTCACGGGGGCTGATCGAGTCGGTCAACCTTCACGGCAAGCTGTGGCTGGATGAGATGGACCAGCCCACCCATGTCGGCAGCGGCATGGGCGGCGTGGTGTGCCATCCCAAGGACATCAGCATGGAAATCATCAAGCGCAACACCATGGTCTCGGCTGTCCGGGGCGCGGGCATGTGGTATTTCGATTACGGCAAAAGCAATGCCTGCGGCTGGTGGGATGACCCCGATTATATGCAGCTGATCGGCCGGTTGAAACAGCTTAGCGACCGCACCTTTCACAAGCCCTATCAATCGGCGGCGGAAGTGCTTTTGGTGTTTGACACAAGGGTTTTCTTTTATACCGCCAGCAGGTCGTCCAAGGACCCCATCACCGACGCGATTTCGGTCAACCTTGCGGCAACCGAGGCCTATAAAACCGGCGCAGGGGTTGCCATGGCCTATCTGTCGGACCTGGGGAATATCGACCTCACGCCCTATAAGGCGGTGGTATTTCATAACTGTTTTGTGCTGACCCCGGAACAGCGCGCCCTGATTCAACATAAAGTGGCCCGGGACGGCCGCCATCTGATTTGGTATACCTTCCCCGGATTCTCCGACGGCGACTGCATCAATCCCGACTTTGTCGGACAAACCGTGGGCATCCGAACCAGCCCTTTTACCGCCCCCTTGCTGCCTGAAATCAAAATCGATGCCGGCGGATACCCCGAAACGGTTCTGGGCGGCCCGGAAGCGGCCGTGCAGGCGGCCGTAAACCTGACCAGCAACGACCGGGCGCAAATGGTCGAGGCGCCGCAAACCTTTTTCAGCATCGAGGATTCCCAGGCGACGATCCTCGGCCGATACACCGAAAGCGGGAAAGCCGCGGCCGGCTGTAAGCAGACAAAGGACTGCACAAACTGGTTCTTTGGTCTGCCCATTACCTCTGCCGGCCTGCTGCGTAGCCTGTTTGCCGCCTGCGGCGTGCATATTTATAATCCGGAAAATGACGCCCTGCTGGCGGGCGGGGGTCTGATTTTGCTGCACACCGAGCAGGGCGGCGGCAAAACCCTCACGCTGAAAAACGGCAAGCGGGTTTCTTTACAGCTTGCCCCGGCCCAGACGGTGATTCTGGACGCCGAAACCGGTGAAAGCTTGATTTAGTACCGCTGCCGAGGTTCCACCGGCCAAGCGATGACCTCCATAAAACAAAAAATCCGGGCGGGCATCCCAGTTGCGGGATACCCGCCCGCTTCTCATTTAACCGTCAATTGTCCATTGATAATTGGAAAGGTTATTCTTCCTTCCCGGCCTGCTTGACCAGCTGGTTGACATAGACGCTGGCGCCTGCCACCAGCACGCCCTGTACCACGCCGGTGAAGAGTTTTAATAAGAGGTCCTGCCAGCCGGCCAGGGGGGTGCTGGCAATGGTCCAGGCGGTGCAGAGCACCACCGAGATGCCGCCCAGCATGGCGGGGATCCACTTGTCATTCAGGGCGCTTTTCTTCAGCCCGATGCCGATGAGATAGAGAACTGGAACCAAAATCAGAAGCTCGGAGTTGATATAGCTTTGAAAATCCATATAAACATTCCTTTCCGGGCAGATGCCCTAAAATAGGCGGTGATTCCTTCAACCGGCCACCGCCCCGCCGGTGTTCAAACCAAGTCAAACGGAGTTATATTTTAGAACCGCCGGATAGCCCGCCGCGCGAACCGCGGCCAGTTGGGCCTCCGCCTGGGCCTTGGTTCCCTGACCCTCGATGACGATGCTGTACTGATAGATGGGCTCAGAAGCCTTATACATCCCGGCGATGGCCGTGGCGAGAACCTTCGCCCACTTTTTCAGCTTTTCATCCGTATCGAAGTCCAGAGCATCCGCTGAAT
>JAKOTC010000216.1 GCA_029776465.1 Bacillota bacterium | reverse complement strand
GGGCCGCCAGGACTATGAGTTTTTGTCCGACCGCAAGCTGGTGCTTTGGCCTTATACCAATATGGCCGACAGCCGTGTTACCTGGGGAAAGGATTATATCACCCTCCGCTCGGATGAAGGCACCCCGGATGGCCCCTTTAAATTCGGCTTCACCAATTATGCGGGCTGGGCTGCCTATATCAACAAAGGAACCGCCTTCATCAAAAAATATCACCATGACCCCTCTGCCCGTTATCCCGACGGCGGCGTATCCTATGAGACCTATACCAACGACCGTTTTATCGAAATTGAAACCCTGGGCGTCTTAAAGGAAGTCATGCCCGGCGAAACCACCTCCTGCGAAGAGACCTGGGAACTGATGCCCGTCTCCCGTGTCCCCAATCCCAAAAACGAGGCCGCTCTCGACAAATTTTCCGCCAAAATTGTAAAATAATATACTATCTATACAAAACGTACATCCCTCGGCAGTATCGCCGAGGGATGCTTTATTTTCACGAAAATTCTTGATACTCTTATTCAAACCGCCCAAAACCTGCAAAAAGATTAAATATTCGTATATTTAAGCAGGATATATACACTATGTTAGGGTTGGATGGAATAAAAATTTAAAACTCCTCCCATTTTATCGAAAAAAGTAAAGATTCAACAGACAGCATGATGTAAAGTATATTTCCTTCACACGATCTTTCCGTCCTTGTTCAACGTGGATTGGTCTGGTATTCCCCCTCCTATTTTTGAATCTTCAGCGGTTGTTATTTTAGGGAATTTATTTGAATAGTATCAAAAAATGAGAAAATGGTTCCTATGTTGGATGAAATATATGTAAAGTTTTACTGCTTTACTCTCAAATCAAAATTGTATTTTAAAGGAAATCGTGTTAAAATTAGTATCAAAACTGATAAATGTTGAATCGATTAAAAATAAAAGCTAAGGAGGCATTGGTAATGAAAAAGTTAAATGTGACCTGGGATAAAGTCCGGGATTCCACCGGCTATCTGTTTTCCTTTGCAAAATCCCTCTCCGCCGCCCTGAAGGCCAGCCCCTACTCCGAGCTTGCGGAGGACATTGTAGCCACCTCAGGTTTTGCCTTCCGCATGTGGGTATCGTCCGACCTCTGCCCCAGCGCCACCTCCATCTGGAATTTTGAAGACCAGAAAAAATGGGTGGAAAGCGGTGGCCTAACCTGTGATTATGTGGGCCGTTATTGGGGGCAGGAAAACATTGAAGTGGAAAAACGGCTGCAGGCAATCAAAATCATTCAATCCTCCATTGACAGGGGCATTCCCGCGGTCAGCTGGGACATCGGGATATGCGAGTGGGGGCTGATCACCGGGTATGATGACGAAGCACAGATTTTCGACACATTACCCATAAACGCAAAAAAGGCCGATCCCCATACCTCCGATTACATAACCGCACCGATGCCCTTTGATGTTCTGGGCAGACGGGAGGTTCCGGTTTTATCCGTGCTGACGATCACAGGCAGATCGGACAAGCCCCGGCAGGACATCCTGAAGGACACCCTAAAGCTGGCAGTTTCCCATCTCCGTGGAGAGGAATGGTGCGAAAACGCCAAGGGCCTGACGGCTTATCCCGCCCTTATTCGCCATTTTAAAGAAAATCCGGAAACTGCCGCATCCTGGAACGCCGAATATTTTTTGGGCACCTATGCCGCTTTAAAAGAGTATGCCGCCCGCTATTTTGAAAAGGAGGGGCTTTCCTCCCTTGCCCGGCTTTATCAAACCATCTATGGCGTCTGGCTCGAAGCCTTCCAAATCAAAACCTCGTCAGACGCCTCCGCCGAACCGGTCAGAAAAAAGATTTCCGCTCTGCTTGGCTCGGCGTATGATACCGAAAGCGAAGCGCTTCGCTTAATGGAAAATATGATTTAGTAAACTTTTATTTCACAAAACCGCCGGGGGATTCCTCCGGCGGTTTCCTTATTCGATGAACAGAAGCAGCCCATAATTTCGCTGTATCGCTGTATAGATCACATCGATCTTTCCAAACCCGCCAGATAGGCCTCTCGGACTGCGTTTTTATAGGCTTGGTATGCCTGATGCTTTTCTTCATCCTCTTTGATCACTTGGTGCAGCTTGCATTAAATTAAAAATGGCCAGAAAATTTCTGACCATTCTTTGATTATGTAAACACCCTTATTTTAAAAATCTTATTTGTCCTTTTTAATGCCAAACAGTTTTCTTAAAATTCCGCTTAAAAACCTCGGACTTCTGACAACAATAACCTTCATATGCTCATTCCTTTCGCCGATATTCGATGAGCCTCATGCAGAAAAGGGATTGCATCAGCAGCCGAAAATCAGCCAGAGGCCGATAAGAATGACGATAAGCGCACAGAAAAAAAGGACAAAACCAAGCGGGAAAATTAATGTCAGCAATACGCCGACTGCAAAGGTGACTGCTGCCAGCCCCAATGCGTTTTCTAGCCGATTTCGCATATAAAAACCCCCTGCCGACGGCTGCACCTGTGATAGTATATACAGCAGCCCTCAGGGGGGTTCCATTTATTTTATTGGTGGCGGCGGCTACTCCTCCATCACCAGCAAAAGCCCGCTTCGGAAGGAGATTTCGGCAACCGGCTGAGTGATGGTATTGCTCACGCCCAGCGGAAAATCGGGCCGAAGGGTGATGCCGCCCAGGGGATATTCCACGCCCTTTTCCTTTAAACCAGTAACATTTCCTCCCCAGGCAAAAACCGAAAGCTTTTTGCCCGGCTGCCGGGCCAGCTCGTAATCCCCGGGGGGCAGAACCGTCAACTGAATATTTTCATCCAGCAAAACACCGGTGTTGCCTCGCTGGGCAAGGTAAGCCAGCGCGGATATATTGGCCAGGGTATGATCCAAACGCCCGCCCAATCCGCCTATAATGACGAAATTGGTGGCTCCCCGTTCCATTCCCTCTTTCACAGCCAGCATGGTGTCGGTATCGTCCTTTTCTACGGGATACCGCTTCACGGCCATGCCTTCCTCAGCCGCAGGTGCCGGTGCGGAATCGAAATCACCCATCACCACAGAAGGTTTGACATCGAGCGGTTTGGTATGCCGATATCCCCCATCGGCGCAAATCACCAGCCAGTCGGCGGTAACTCCCCAAAGAGCCATCATCTCCCTGGTTTTGTCGTAATCCCGAATCTCCGACGCCGCAAGAATCAGGCAGTTTTCCTGCCCGGGCTGTTTTATTTTTTTGGCCATTTTGACAACCTCTTTATTTCTTCCGTCAGCCTTTGATAGCTTGCATAGCGGGAAGCGGATATCTCCCCGGACTCCACCGCCTTTTTCACTTCACATCCCGGCTCGCCCAGGTGGCGGCAATCGGAGAATTTGCATCCTTTGTATTGGGCAAACTCGCGAAAACAGGAGGCCAGTTCCCTTTCGTCGATATCCATCCGGATTTCTTCCATGTCCAAAGCCGCAAAGCCGGGGGTGTCGCCAATATATATGCCATTGTATTCGTACAATTCAATGACTCGGGTGGTATGTCTTCCCCTGCCCAGCTTTTTGCTGATCTCCCCGGTTTCCAACTGAGTTCCCATGATTAAATTCAGCAGGGTGGTTTTTCCGACGCCCGAATTGCCGCAGAGCACGTTAATGCCCTCTACCAGCAGCCCCTTCACTGCTTTGGCGGTTCCCGGGTGATCTTTATCCACAGCCAAACAGGGATAACCCGCTTTTTGATAGATGGCGAGATAATCCCCCACGTTTTCCAAATCAGTCTTGGTAATTACGATGGCAGCGTCAATTCCGGCATGAGCTGCAATGGCCAGCATTTTATCCAACAAACCCGGATTAAATGCCGGTTCGGCCGCTGAGAAAACCAAAATCAAACGGTCAATATTGGCCACCGGGGGGCGGGGCAGGGTATTTTTTCGGGAAAGCACCCGGGAAATCACCGGTGCTTCCCCCTCCCGGCTGATAATTGCCCAGTCTCCTGCGGTGGGAGAAAACCCATCTTTCCGGAAAAGCCCCCGGGCCTTGCATTCAAGATAACGGCCATCCGGCATTTTCACCGTATAAAGTCCGCCGATACAGCGGAGAATTAACCCTTTCTCTTCCATCGGCTCAATAGCTGGAGGTCGCCGTCGAAGAGGACGACCATAATGAAGAGGAATTTTGTGAAGAGACTCCGGAGGATGTGTCGGTGGAGGATGCGGGCTGGGAAGAAACTGTTCCGCTCTTCACCTCATCCCCCCAGGGCCATTCGGGGTTAAAGCCGGAAGAGGTTTGACTGCTGGTCATTACGCTGGTGGTAGTGCTGGAGGTCTTTGCTTCAGACGACGCAGCCGCGCTGTTGGCGGCGTTAATGCTGGCCGCCATACTGGAGGTGACATAGCCGGACTGCAGGTCAACGGCATAGTCGATGCCGATAGGACCGTATTCCTCCAGCTCAAAGTTGACATAGATCTCTCTGAAACGCTGCCCGTTGGTGTTAATGCGATAGTTGACCACTCCGCCCTTCTCGGACCGGGCGGTGAAAGTAAAGGTTCCATTCATCTCAGGTGTCATAACAACAGTAGCAACCGGCTTGCTGTCGCCCTCCGGCACAACCTCCACCAGATAGAGGAACTTGCGGATGGGCATTCCGGTAACGGTGACCTTCACCTTCTCACTGGTATCCACATAGTTGCTGCCGTTGCTGACCTGGAGATTGACCACGGTATTTCTCGGCACCACGCTGCCCGGTTCGGGGTCGCTGCTTACCACATAGCCCTCCGGAAGGGTGCTGTCCACCTCAATCACATCCCCCACAATCAGGTTGTTCTTGGTGAGAATGTTCTTGACCTCAGCCAAAGGCTGATTGATGATGCTGGTAGGAATCTTGACAGCGATATTGGCTGTGGCATCCACGCTGACATAGATGGTGACGGAAGAACCCTTTTCCACCTCGGTATCCTTCGCCGGGTTGGTGCCGATGACATAACCGATGGGGGTGTTTTCATCCACCCGCTGGGTCACCCGGACATACAGCCCCAGATCCTCCAACTCTTTCTGTGCGTCAGCGGCTTTTTTATTGGTCAGGTCGGGAATGGGGATCAGCTTGGCGCCCTTGCTGACCTTCACTTTGAGCACCGAACCCGCCCGAACCTTTTTGGGGGGTTGAGGATTCTGATAGAAAATGACGCCTTTATCATATTCGTCACTGTATTCTTCCGCTTCCTTTTCAATGGTGAAATTGGAATAGGCAGAATCGGTTAAAACCTCGGAATACAACTGTCCCACCAGATTGGGGACATCCACCTCATCCTTGGAGGAGGACATGAAGGGGGTCTTCAAGGCCACGGCGCCCAGGATGAAGAGGGCCGAAGCCACCACACTGGCGATGGCGATGCCGAAAAGAATCTGGAGGGAACGGGTCCGATAACCGGTGGGTTCGATTTCTTCGGCGGTCTCCTCCTCCACCCCTTTCTTTTTGTTGATCGCCTCTACATAGCGGGTTTTGGCATTGTCCTCAAAGTATTTATATTGAAAGGAAATTTCGGGATCTTTCTTGAATTTTTCAATGTCCTCAAGCATTTCGCCTGCTGAGCCATAACGGTTGCTGGGATCCTTCTGCATGGCGCGCAGGGTGATTTCGGCCAATCCTTCCGGAATATCCGGATTGACCTTTCTGGGGTCGGGGGGAGCAGCCTGCATCTGCATAATGGCCACGGAAACCGGGCTGTCGGCGTTAAAGGGCAGACTGCCCGTCAGCATCTCATACAGAATTACGCCGGCAGAGTAGATATCGGCCCGCTCATCGGCCACCTCGCCCCTGGCCTGCTCCGGGCTGATATAATGCACCGAACCGATGGCCTTGTCGGTCATGGTTTGGCTGGCGCTGCGGGAAAACCGGGCAATCCCGAAATCGGTAACTTTAATATTGCCGTCGGCAAGCAGCAGAATATTCTGGGGCTTCACATCCCGATGTACAATCCCCTTATCATGGGCGTGCTTAAGGGCGTCGAGGATCTGGGTGATAAAATGCACCACGTCCTTCCAACGAAGTACCTTCTGGGTCTCAATATATTCCTTCAGGGTGATGCCGTCGATCAGCTCCATCACGATATACTGGCGCCGGTCTCCCAGACAGACATCATAAACCTTTACAATATTGGGATGACTTAAAACCGAAATCGCTTTGGACTCAGTCTTAAAACGGCGGCGAAAATCATCGTTGGCCAGATATTCATCCTTCAGCAGTTTTACTGCGACCATCCGTTCTTCCTGTATGTCATAAGCCGCATAAACCACCGCCATCCCGCCGATGCCGATGACCTCCCGCAGCTCGTATCTGCCGTCCAGTTTTTTACCGATATATCGATCCATGTATTAATCCTCCGCAGAATTCTGGTTCGTAACGGGATCCGGGGCATCCCACAGGATCACCGCAGTGATGTTATCCCCTCCACCGGCCTCGTTGGCAGCCGCGATTAGCAAAGCCGGAAGCTCTTCCATCGGGGCGTCAGCGTGGGATTTAAAAATGTTGCTGATTTCCTCGTCTGAGACAAAACCGCATAAACCGTCGGTGCAAAGCAAAACCTTGTCCCCTTCGGCAATCATTGTTTCAGCATAATCGATCTCAACCTCTCCGAAAACACCCAGCACCCTGGTAATCACATTCTTCTGTGGATGGCTGGCCGCTTCGTCGGGGGTCAGTTCGCCGCTTTCAATCATGTTCTGGACAAGGGAATGGTCACGGGTCAGTTGAACCAGTGAACCGTCACCGGAAACCAGATAGGCTCTGCTGTCGCCGGCATGGACAATGTGCAGACGCCTATCCCGAAGAAGCGCCAGCACCATGGTGGTGCCCATTCCGGAAAGTTTTTCATCATTGCACGCTGTTGTGTAGATGCTTCGGTTGGCTTCCTGCGCCGCAGAATAAAGAAGCCCCCGAATCCCCTCGTCATCCAGGGCAGAATGATAGTGACCCATCCGCTCCATAATGGATTTCACGGCCAAACGGCTGGCCACATCACCACCGTTTGCCCCGCCCATACCGTCGCAGATTACTGCCGCACCTGCTCCGTCCTCAAAGCAGGTAAATTCATAGGCGTCCTGATTCGTCGCCCTTTTCCTGCCAATATCCGTAAGGCCTACACTCTTTACCATACCTTGCCTTTCCGGTCTGCTGCCGTTTGGCATAAACCCTTGATCGTTTTATAATAAAATTATTGAATAAACCTTTTTTATCTGTCGGCCCGTCCTGCTTCCCTTCTCAGCTGACCGCAGGAGGCGTTTAAATCCTCGCCCAGCGTTCGGCGAATGGTTACGTTCAGCCCCCGTTTGGTAAGCTGAGCGGCAAAAGCCTCGATCCGATCCCGCCCGGACTTGACAAATCCGGTTCCCGGAACGGGGTTGCAGGGAATCAGGTTCACATGAGCCACCATCCCTTTTAACAGGCCGGCCAGCTCTTCCGCGCATTGGGGAGTGTCATTAATTCCCCCTATCATGGCGTATTCAAAGGATATCCGCCGCCCGGTGGTCTCAAAGTACCGTCTGCAGGCATCCATCAGTTCTTCCAGATTCCAGCGGTTGTTGATCGGCATCAGCCGGCTTCTCAACTCATCGTTGGGAGCATGGAGGGAAACCGAAAGGGTCAGCTAGTATCTCCGCTGAGCCAGTAAATCGATCTTGTCCACCAGCCCGCAGGTGGATAGGGAGACATGACGCAGGCTGAGTCCATACCCCTCAGGGGAAGAGAGATTATCTAAAAAGGTGATTGTATTCTCGTAATTATCCAAGGGCTCTCCGATGCCCATCAGCACCACGCCGTCCACCCGTCCGCCCGCCGCCCGTCCGGCCAGCATCACCTGGGACATCATCTCGCCGGGGGTCAGATTTCTCGCATATCCTGCCGGCGGGGAGGCGCAAAAGGCGCATCCCATTTTGCATCCGGCCTGGGTGGAGATGCAAACGGTGTTCCCGTGCTTATATCGCATCAGAACCGCTTCTACACACTGACCGTCCGTCAGCTCGATCAAAAACTTTACCGTTCCGTCTTTAGCGGATTCCAGCCGTGAAATCTCCACGGCTTCATCCAATATAAACTCCTCGGCCAGACGGGAACGAAAATCCGCCGGGAGGTTGGTCATCTCATCAAAGGAGGCCGCTCCGTTATAAACCCATGCGAGCAGCTGTTTGGCACGGTAGGCGGGCTGACCGGCGGATATTACCCATTGCCGCAGCCCGTCAACGGAAAGGCTTCGAATACCCTGTTTTGCCATTGTTCTTTTGCCTTCCTGCATATAACCGCCCCCAGGGGGCGAACTTCCGGGAGATCCGGGCTCCCGGCCTTAAACGAATACAGAATATTATAGCATAAACCTGAATTTTTTTAAAGAGAAAATTGTATCTTACTCGAATATTTCCCATATTCTGTGACTTTTAACGTGAATAACCAAAAAAATTTATCCCTTCCGTTTCAGCCCGGCGATGAAAAATCCGTCATATTCTTGGTCAGGCAGAATAGTGAGGCGGCTGCCCCGCCCCGCGTATATAAAATTCTCCCGGCCGATATAGGGCAAAGCCAGCGGTTCATAGTCAGGATGGGAATTTAAAAATTCCTCCACAATGTCCTCGTTCTCCGCCGGATGCAGGGTGCAGGTGGAATAGATCAGCTGTCCGCCGGGTTTGAGATAGCGGGCGGAAACAGCCAGAATCTCCTTCTGCCGCTGGGGCAGGTCGGCGATCTCCGCCATCGTGCGATAGCGAAGCTCGGGCTTTTTATGGAGCACCCCGAAGCCGGAACAGGGCACATCGCAAAGCACCCTGTCCGCCTCTCCCATCGCCTCCTGATAGACCGAGGCGTCGTTTTGACGGATCTCCAGCGGCAGGCCCAACCGTTCGGCCTCTTTTTTCATCAGCTCAACCCGGTTTTCATGCAGCTCCATGGACCAAATTTGCGCCCTGGGATTGAGGAGAGCCATAGAAAAGCTTTTGCCTCCGGGCGCGGCGCAGACATCCAGCACCCTTCCCTCCGGCGCGGAAAACTCCGCCGTCAGCCGGGAAGAGAGCCCCTGAACAAAGAAGAGCCCCTGATGAAAGAGGGGACTTTTCAAGGCTGCCGAAAGAGAGGATACCTCCAGCATTCCCTGCCGTTCGGCAGGTTGGGCTTCCACCCCCGATTCAGCCAGCTTTTCGGCCAAAGCCGCAGGAGCAATCTTTTGGGTGTTGACCGCAATAAACACTTTGTGGGGGCCGTCAAAGCCCTCCAAGATGGCCTTTGCCCGTGCCTCCCCATACCGGTCGAAAAACATTTTCACCAGCTCGGGATTCAAAGAATAGCGGATGGCCAGCACCTCTGCAGGCGAACCCTTCAGTTTGTCCAGCTGGTTTCTGCCCCCCTCCCGCAGAAAGCGGCGAAGAACGGCGTTGGTCAATCCGCTGGCCTTGGGAACAAATCTCTTGGCCAGCTCCACGCTTTCATAAATGGCCGCGTGGGGCGGGGTTTTCATATAGAGAAGCTGGTAGAGCCCCATTCTCAAAATGGCCTTCAGTTCCGGCGAGAAAGCGGCCAGCTGCTTTCCGCAATACAGCCCCAGAAAATAATCCAGGGTCAGCCTCCGTTCGGTCACACCCATCACCAAAGCCGTCACCAGCCCCGTATCGGAGGGGGAGAGTCCCGCCCCGGACAGGGCTTTATCCAGCAGGAGATTGGAAAAGGCCTTGCGCTTTTCCAGCTCCACCAGTATTTTTACTGCCATGCCCCGAGCGGACATCGAACCACCCTTTCTTAATCAGTCGCTTTTAATTATAAATCCGTTTCGAATTTCTGAAACCGGCAGCCGTTATAAAAGGCTCCGCCGGTCATGGGCTTGCCGCCTTCGGAAACCACCGTCTCCAGTTCCAGCGCCACCCCGTCGCCGCAGCAAACCAAAAGCCTGCGGTCTTTCAGCGCCACTTCTCCCGGTTTGCCCTCCATTGATCCGGCCATGCGGGTGGAGAGAATCTTCAATCTCCGCTCGCCGATGAAAGCATAGGCGGCCGGAGATGGGTTGCAGCCCCGAATCAGGTTGTGAACCGCTTGGGCGGGCTTGGTAAAATCAATTTTACCTGTTTCCCGTTCCAGCATGGGGGCATAGGTAGCCTGACTGTCGTCCTGCTTGGCGCGAGGCGCTTTGCCCTCCCCGATCAGCTGGACGGTGTGGCATAAAAGCTTGGCTCCTTCCCGGGCCAACCGGTCTTGAAGGGCGCCATAGGTCTCATTTTCTCCGATTTCGGTCTCCCATTTTTCAATCATATCTCCGGTATCCATTTCCACGTCCATGTACATGGTGGTCAGGCCGGTAACTTTCTCCCCGTTGATAATCGCCCATTGAATGGGTGCGGCTCCCCGGTATTTGGGCAGCAGAGAGGCATGGAGATTGATGCAGCCCAGGGGCGGATGCTCAAGATAACGGCGGCTCAGAATCCGTCCGTAGGCCACCACCACGCAAAGGTCGGCCCCCACCGAAACAAAAGCCTCAAAGGCCTCGTCATCCTTGAGGGTTGCGGGCTGAAAAACCGGAATACCCAACTCGGTGGCCGCAACTTTCACAGGGGTGGGCTGAAGGGTGTGCCCCCGGCCCTTGGGACGGTCGGGCTGACTGAACACCGCCACAATTTCATGCTGCTGCGCCAGAGCGCGCAGGGACACCGCCGCAAATTCGGGGGTACCCATAAAGAGGATTCGCATGGAATCGATCCTTTCGATTACTTTCTTCTAGACTTTTTTGGGGGGTCTTCATCCTCGGGCTCATACCACTCGACGACCTTTTCGACAAACAGCTTGCCGTCCAGATGGTCGGTTTCATGGCAGAAGGCACGGGCCAGCAAGCCCTCTCCCTCCATTTCGAACCAGTTGCCATGCCGGTCCTGCGCCTTGATGCGGGCCTTGGCCGGGCGGAGGGTGTATCCCCATTTGCCGGGGATGGACAAACAGCCCTCAATGGCTTTTTGCTCACCCTCGGTATAGATAATTTCAGGGTTCACAAACTCCTTCACACCGGT
>JAKOTC010000215.1 GCA_029776465.1 Bacillota bacterium | reverse complement strand
TCCGGTTCCAGACAGGTATCCGATTCGGCCCAGGCTCTGTCTCAAGGTTCCACTGAACAGGCCAGCTCGGTAGAAGAACTGACGGCCGCCATGCAACAGATTGATGCCCAGACCAAGCAGAATGCCCAGAATGCCAACCGGGCCAACGCCTTGTCTGAAAAGGCCAAGCAGGACGCTGCCAACGGTTCCGAGCAGATGGAAATCCTGCTGAAGTCCATGATGGACATCAACAACGCGTCGGCCAACATCTCCAAGATTATCAAGGTCATCGACGATATTGCCTTCCAGACCAACATCTTGGCCTTGAACGCCGCGGTCGAAGCGGCCAGAGCGGGCCAGCATGGCAAAGGCTTTGCGGTAGTGGCGGAAGAAGTGCGGAACCTGGCTGCCAGAAGCGCCAATGCAGCTAAGGAGACCACCGCCTTGATTGAAAATTCCATTGCCCTCTCCAGTCAAGGAGCCGAAAACGCCCACAAGACTGCCGAGGCCCTCAAGAAGGTTGTGGACAGCATCTCCACCGTTTCTGCCCTGGTAAACGAAATTGCCAAGGCCTCCGACGAACAGGCGGCGGGCATTTCCCAGGTCAACAGTGGTATTTTGCAGGTGTCCGATGTCACCCAGGCGAACTCCGCAACCGCTGAGGAAAGTGCGGCGGCCAGTGAAGAATTGTCCAGCCAATCTGAGGTGCTGAGAGAAATGATTGGCAAATTCACTCTGCGGCAGAGGGAAGAAGCCGCGGAAGAGCCGTTCGGTTACGTAGCCTCTGCCTCCAGAAGATCCAGAGCCGCCAAAAGTTCCAACATCGTCATTGATTTGGAAAGCGACAATTTCGGCAAATATTAATGGTTTGTTGGAGTAAGGGCTATATGCCGTTCTCTTATTGAAAACGGGTATAGCCCTTATTTTTTCCAAATTTGTCAAGCTGGGGGAAGATAGCTTGATTCCGATCACCGAACAGGAATTTCAAAAGTTGGCAGCCTTTATAGAGGAGCAGTACGGCATTCATCTGAAAGAGACAAAAAAGTCGTTGGTGATGGGTAGGCTGCAAAGCGAGCTTATGAAACACAACTTTAAAACCTTTGAGCAGTACTACCAGTATGTGATTTCGGACAAAACCGGCGCTGCTGCCAATAAGCTGATTGAGCGGATTTCTACCAACCACACCTATTTCTTGCGGGAAAAGGAGCATTTTACTTTTTTTGCCAACACAGTGCTTCCCTATTTGGCCGACCATACCAGAGACCGGGACTTGCGGATTTGGAGCGCGGGCTGCTCCACCGGCGAGGAGCCCTATACCCTGGCCATGATTATTCAGGATTTTGTCAGAGACCGAGACTGTTGGGACGATACCCGCATATTGGCCACCGATATTTCCGAGAAAGTGCTGAAAAAGGCCATGGAGGGGATCTATACCAAAGACAGTGTCAAGGATCTGCCGGCCTTTTGGAAGCTGAATTATATAAAGAAAATTGACGAAAACCACGTGCAGCTTACCGAGCAGATTTTAAATCAGGTCATTTTTAAAAAGTTCAACCTGATGACCCCCAGGTTTCCGTTCAAACGGAAATTTCACGTGATTTTCTGCCGAAACGTGATGATTTATTTTAACAAAGATACCCGCTTGCAACTGATTCAAAAATTCTACGACTTTACCGAACCCGGCGGCTATCTGTTTATCGGCCAGTCCGAATCCATCAACCGCAATGAAACTCAGTACCAATACGTGATGCCGTCGGTCTACCGAAAATTATAAATGAAAGCAGGTACCGTTGGTTTCTGCTATAAGTTAGAGAACAGCCAAAGGGGTCCATATAATGAGCCAGAGCGAAAAAATCAGAGTTCTTGTAGTGGATGACAGTTTACTAAGTCGTGAATTCATTATCCGGGGCCTGGAGGCCGATCCCCAGTTGGAAGTGGTGGCCAAAGCCTCCAACCCTTTTGAAGCGCGGGACAAGATTATTGAATTTCGTCCCGATGTAATGACCTGCGATATCAACATGCCCAAGATGGATGGTATTGAATTTATCCGACGACTGTTGCCCCAGTATCCCATTCCGGTGGTAGTGGTCAGCTCGGTCAGCGGCGCCATATTTGACGCCTTAAACGCCGGGGCGGTGGAATTTGTAGCCAAACCGGATGAACACGAAGACCCCGATTTGTTTATTAAACGACTAATTCAGAAAATTAAAATTGCCTCCAAAGCCAAGCTGACCATCAACCCGGGGCAACCGGACAACAAACTGGCCATGAGCCGGGAGGCCAAGCACATTGACATCATAGCCATAGGCGCTTCCACCGGGGGGACCGAAGCGCTGCACTATCTGCTCAAAACCCTTCCGCCCACCATTCCGGGTATTGTCATTGTCCAGCATATTCCCCCGGTGTTTTCCCGTCTGTTTGCGGAAAGGCTGAACAACCAAACCGCCTTTACCGTCAAAGAAGCCCAGACCGGGGACGTGGTGGAAAAGGGCAAGGTCTTTATCGCTCCCGGGCAGCAGAACATGCGGGTGAAGAAACAGGGGAACCGTTACGTGATTGTCTGTGCCGCAGACCAGAAAATCAGCGGCCATATGCCTTCGGTTGATGTGCTGTTTGAGTCGGTGGCGGTGGCCGCCAAAGAAAAGGCCATAGGCGTCATTTTGACCGGCATGGGTTACGACGGCGCCAAGGGGTTACTGGCCATGCGCAGAAAAGGGGCCAGAACCATCGGGCAGGATGAAGCCTCCAGCGTGGTGTACGGCATGCCAAAGGCAGCCTTTGAAATCGGCGCAGTGGAAAAACAGGTGGGGCTGCAGCAGATACCCCGTACACTGCTGAATATGTTGAAATAAATGGTTGGGCAAAACCCAAAGCGATATTCTTTAGGGAACTAAAGGGGATTTGTAAATGCAAAACTTTGAACATTTCAGCGACATGGAATTTGACGTTCTAAGGGAAATCGGCAATATCGGCGCAGGAAACGCCGCCACTGCCCTGGCCGATATTTTGGGAG
>JAKOTC010000214.1 GCA_029776465.1 Bacillota bacterium | reverse complement strand
TGCTTTATAATATGATAAGGCTGTCATCCGCGAAAACCGCAAGACACAACAATAGCGCTCCATCATAAAGCATGATGACAGTCGACGAACTATTTGCCCGGCAACCAGAGATCTTTCCTGCCGACGGAAAGCCTCTTCGGCGAAACAGCCTTTCACCAAGTCCCATTGCTTCGGCTGACGGACAGGGCTACTAATCGGTTTCGCACCTCTATTATTATACTCTGCTATGTTCATATAATATCATCCGGCCATGTGTTTGTCAAACATTTTTTATGCATATATATAAGCAGCCGTTTTTATATACGGTTTGATTAAGCAAGAAAGGCAAGTAAATAATAATGAAGAAAAGTGACTTCTACTATGATCTTCCCCCGGAACTAATTGCCCAAACCCCCCTTTCCCGACGGGACGCCTCCCGTTTGATGGTATTGAACCGCCGCACGGGAGAGATAGCCCACAAGACATTCGCGGATATCACCGATTATCTGAAGCCGGGTGACTGCCTTGTCATCAACGACACCAAGGTTCTGCCGGCCCGGCTGATGGGAAACCGGATCACCGGTGGCAAGGCCGAATTATTGCTTTTAAATCCCCGCGGGGAGGATATTTGGGAGGTTCTCGCCCGTCCCGGCCGTCGAATTACGGTGGGCACCGAGCTTACCTTCGGAGACGGCCAACTGACCGCTCAGGTTTTGGAGGTGTTGGAAAACGGAAACCGGGTGGTTAAGCTCCGTTATAACTCCCCGGATTTTTACCAGCTCTTGAATCAAATCGGTTCAATTCCCCTGCCCCACTATATTCATGAAAAGCTGGATAACCCCGACCGGTATCAAACGATATACTCCAAGGAACTGGGATCAGTCGCCGCTCCCACTGCGGGGCTGCATTTCACCCCTGAGCTTCTGGATAAAATCAAAGGCATGGGCGTGGAGGTCGCCAACCTGACGCTGCATGTTGGAGTTGGCACCTTTCGCCCTGTAAAGACCGAAAATATCACCGATCATGTAATGCATTCCGAGCATTATGAGCTCCCCCAGGCAACGGTTGATAAAATCTTAAAGGCCAAAAGCAGCGAAGGCCGCATCATCGCGGTGGGAACCACGGCTACACGAACCCTTGAGGGCGTTTGGAAGGAACACGGACAGCTGAAAGCCTGCAAGGGAAGCACCAATATTTTTATTTATCCTCCATACGAATTTAAAGTTATCGATGGATTGATCACAAATTTTCATCTTCCCGAGAGTACCTTAATTATGCTGGTCTCGGCACTCGCCGGACGGGAGCAGATTCTGTCCGCTTATCAAACGGCGGTTGAAATGAAATACCGGTTCTTTTCCTTTGGCGACGCCATGCTGATCCTATAAATAACTTGGAGGCTTATGTTTACATTACTCAAAACCGAAAATACCGCTCGACGCGGGCGTATGGAAACTCCCCACGGCAGCTTTGAGACCCCCTGTTTTATGAACGTGGCAACGGCCGCCGCCATTAAAGGCGGTCTTTCTGCTGCCGATTTAAAAGACGTTGGCTGTCAGGTGATGCTTTGCAACACCTATCATCTCCACCTCCGCCCGGGGGATGAAGTGGTTCGCGACCTGGGCGGACTTCGCACCATGACCGGATGGCAGGGCCCTGTTTTGACCGACAGCGGCGGATTTCAGGTATTTTCCCTGGCCAAACTGAGAAAGATCAGCGAGGAGGGCGTCTATTTCAATTCCCATATTGACGGGCGCCGCATTTTCATGGGACCGGAGGAAAGCATCCGCATCCAATCCAATCTGGGCTCCACCATCGCCATGGCATTTGACGAATGCGTGAAAAACCCCGCAAAATATGAATACGCGAAAAAATCCGCTGCCCTGACTCTGCGCTGGCTGATTCGGTGCAAGGAGGAAATGGCCCGATTAAACGCTCTGCCCGACCGGATCAACCCAAAGCAAATGCTCTTCGGCATCAATCAGGGAGCAACCTTTGAGGATCTGCGGATCCAGCATATGAAGGATATCGCCCAGCTGGATTTGGACGGATACGCCATTGGGGGGCTGGCTGTGGGAGAACCGGCGGAAGAGATGTATCGCATCATTACTGCAGTGGAGCCCCATATGCCCAAGGACAAGCCCCGCTATCTGATGGGAGTAGGAACCCCGGGCAATATTCTGGAGGCGGTTTCCCTGGGCGTGGATATGTTTGACTGTGTGATGCCCACCCGGAACGCCCGGCATGCCCATCTGTTTACCTCCGAAGGCATCCGTAACCTGCTAAACGCCAAGTATGAGCGGGATACCTCCCCCATCGACCCTGCCTGTGACTGTCCGGTCTGCCGCCAGTATTCCCGCGCCTATCTCCGCCACCTTTTCAAAGCGGAAGAAATTTTAGCCATGAGGCTGGCGGTAATGCACAACCTGCACTTTTACAACAATCTGCTCGCCGATATTCGAAAGGCTCTGGACGAAGGCCGCTTCGCGGAGTTCAAAGCTGAAAAAATCGGTGTTTTAGACAGACGGATATAATGATCCATATAACAACCCCATAAATCCTGTTCATTGGGATTTACGGGGTTTTCAACAGATCCGAATCAAAATGTAGTATATTTTTAACGGTTTATACGCTACGCCATCCATCATGCACAAGCATTCAGGATTTATAAAATCTCTTGTCAAAGTCATTCTGGCCTGCAGCATCAAAATCCGATAAATCTCTCAGATATAAATTGATTTGAACCATATCATGAAGGGTTGCATTCACAGAACTCAAGGTGAGGTTTTATGCTGTGGTCCAACTGTTTTATATTGCTACAAGCGCATTTCATGTGAGCATTATTTGTTACCAACGCACCGATTTTTAAGTCACTTTCAGCAGATTTTTAAACAAAAAAATTCCGCAAGGTCTATAACCATGCGGAATTTCTTGTGCTGTGGTCCGAGTGACAGGAGTTGAACCTGCGGCCTCTTGAACCCCATTCAAGCGCGCTCCCAAGCTGCGCCACACCCGGCCGAGACAGCTTCTATATTATATCCAATCATATCAGATTTGTCAAGGGAAAAATCAAAAAATTTTAAATTTTTTAAGGCTTCTATAAACTGTATAAATCAACCTTATTTAAGAAAACTGAAGCTCTGCTTCAAAGGAACGCCGCCCGTCTGTTTCCACATCCCCGCAGACATACAGAATATTATCTTCCTGTTTTGCCGAAAGCAAGATCGACTCCCCGGCAGTAACTTCATGGCGGAAATAGAGTTTCTGCCGACATACAGGTCGCTCAATTCCTAACAGCTGAGCGGCTTCCGCGACAAAATCCCCGTATACGGTGTTGTTGACATGTCCGTTGGAATCCATGTCGGCATATCGGGGAATCACCTTCCCCACCACCTTCATATCCTCCGGCAGCCTGAATTTGCCCGGATCGGCAATCCCGGTCTCTTTTTCGGGATAATAGGGAATATCGCTTTCAAAACGGTCGGGGCGCAATACCCTTCTGGAGGCTAAATCAAACAAGATCCAGGCGGAAGACGCCACAGCCAGCCGCTTGCCGTCCGCGTCCTTTATCTCATAGTTACGGATATAATTCACGCCGGCCTGGCCGGACACCCAGGTGGTAACGGGATAACTGCCCGCCCCAATGGGGGCCAGGAGAACAATTTCCTGCCGAATCAAGATAAAAGACAGATTCCTGCGAAACATTTCTTCCGGAGATGTTCCCGCGGCCTCCAGGTGAGCGCCCCCCACCTGTTGAAAATTCCGCATCAAAGCGGACATTTTTAATTGGTCACGACTGTTTCTGTCGGGATAAAATATGATTCCTTGTATGGTGTGCTCTTTTAAATCCTTCATTTTGGCTTACTCCCATAAAAAATCGAAAGCGGGAAACATCTGTCTCCCGCTCGATATTTTAAAATTAATAGATACGGGATAAGGGATTCTGGCGGTGACATTCCTCAATGACGGCAATCTGCTGACGAACCTGCTGAGGCGTGACCTCCAGCGGCTTGCCCTCCGTCAGCGTCATATACAGCATATCGTAGAACTTCCGGCTGATATAGGGGAACAGCTCAAAGTCCTCCCCCGCATCCCAGCTGTCAGTATGCCAATTTAAGGTCTCGCTGCAATAGGCCGGGAATCCCTTTTCATCATTCATGGGTTCGGGGTTGAGCTTCCGCTCGGGCAGTTCCTCCGGTTTGAGATATTTCCATTCCAGATGGGTCATGGTGCCGGTCAAGCCACCCAGGGTTCCGTAAATATTATAGGTCTTGTTGGGGAAGGCCGCGCAGGAGGTGGTGTTGACCTCCACCAGCGGACGTCCGGGCGCCCTCAGAATCACTTTGTCAAAATCATCGGCATCGCCAAAAGTGACCGTTCTGTCCATATGGCAAAACACCTCCGGCATACCCTCATAATTGAGGAAACGCAAAGCCTGATCCATGGGATGGGGGCCGGTGTTATACAGATTGCCGGCGTTTTTGGTCTGCATAGTCTGCCAGTCCCAGCGGCGGCTAAAGCCGTCAAAGGAGATCTGAACATAGACAATGCGGCCCAGAATGCCGGAATCCGCAATCTCTTTTGCTTTGACAAAATAGGGAGCAAAACGGGATTGCTGAAACACCGCTAGCAAAACTTTATGTTTTTCCGCGGTGGCAATCAGATCATCTGCCTCCTGAACCGTCCTGCAGAAGGGCTTTTCCGAAAGCACATTAAAACCCTGTTCCAAAAATTCTTTCGTAATGGGGTAATGCTGATGGCTTTGGGTGGCATTGACCACGATGTCAATGTCCCTGCGAGCAAACAAATCATGATAATCCGCTACCACGTCACAGCCGAATTCCTCCCGGGCCCGCACTCTTCTATCCTCCAGGGGCTCGGCAATGGCGACCACCTGATAGCGGTCATCCTTATGAAAATGGGCGCCGTGAATGTTGCGACCGCTTCTTCCCTGTCCCAAAATCGCCACACGAATCTGTTTCATATTTGTTCTCCATTCTGCCTTGCGGCGTCATGATAAATCGGTTTGATAGGATGCACAAGCCTTTATTTATAATACCGGCTTAAATCTCCGCCATAGCGCATAAACTCATCCCGCATCCAGCCGGCCCATTCGTCCTTAATCTGAAGGGTTTTATAATCCCCATAATCCTTGGCGATTAATCCGCCGCCCTTAGAGGCAAACAGGTCAACCATCTGACGGGCGCTTCTTTCAATATACTCTCGATCCCCTGTCGGGAGTATCTTTTGAATGTCAACCGGAGAAAAGAGAGTCACTTTTTTGTCGAAGAGTTCAGCCACTTGCTCAATTCCCATCAAGGTGGGCTGATCCAGCTGCATGGCATCAACGCCGATCTCAATCAGGTCGGGGAGAATATCCCAGATGTATCCGCAGGAGTGCATGATAACATACATGTTTTTGCTGTGGATCCGGTCAAAAATCCGTTTCAGCGTGGGCTTAAACATCTCTCTCCAGACTTGCGGGTTGATCAGAAGCCGATCCTGAATGCCCCAATCCTCACAGGTAAAGATCCCGTCCGTGCCCAGGGCCGCATAATTATCGATACAGCCCTCCAACTCACGGGTCACCATTTCATTCAGCTGCATCACCCGTTCGGGCTCCAGCAGGATATCCTCCAAAAAGATCTCCATCTTGCGCATATACCGCATGATGGCAAAGGGAAAGCCCGGAAGCCCACCCATACGGAATTTATCCGGCTGCTTGGCATATTCCTGCTCGATATGCTCAAAACGCTTGGGATCTGAGATGTGCGGAAAGGTATAGCTGTCCAGCTGATCCCAGTCCTTCAGCACACCCTGAAGCACTTCTCCGGTGTTGGAATAGTCCCCGGGCAGCTTGCCCCAGAGAGAGCCCTGCTCATCATGACGAACCCATCCGCGAAAATCCTTCAAAAAGGGGTATCGATCCAGATATTCCGTCGGCTCGTGCCAGCTGTAGTCATGGTTGGGATTGGGCGCGATGCCGCCCCAAACGGTGTCGTCCGGATATCCTTCCGCTTTAAAGTTATAAGCGATCCGTTCCGGTTTGTCAAATTCCAGCGTTTTTTTTACAATTGTGCGGGGGGTCATGGACATGGCGATTCTCCTTTTTTATTGGTATAGTGCCCCGGCTTTAACGCCAATAGCCGCGTTTGCCTCGTCCAGCACCTTCTGGGCACCCAGCGTGCTCATCTTGTTTTTGTAATCCTCCAATGCCTTATCCACGGTGGTATTGGGATTGGAGACGGCATCAATCCAGAGCTGCCGGTATGCCTCTGTAATTGCCGCCAGGTTCTCCTTATAGGTTTTGGATTCGATACCGGAAAACTGCTGGGGCAGATAATAATAAGCACCTTTACTCCACTCGGCCGAGCGAAGGAATTGATGATATGCGGCAATCTCCTTTGTCCTTAACTTGGTCAGTTCTGTGGCGTCCGGCAGGAAGAAAAGATAATTCTCCTGCTCATAAACCCCGCGGACACTGCCAACCAATGCGGGAATGCCGTAAGTCGTTTTTGATTTTGCGTCCTTATAGTTAGCTACATACGTGCCGTCCGCCCCCTTGGACCGGGTTTCCGGCAGGCCCTGCAAAGCGGTCAGCCAGTTCTCCTCCGAGCCGAATAACATATCCACAAAAAAGTTGACGGTTTCTTTCGGCTGGGGCGTGGAAGCAGATAAGCAATAAGCGCCGGAAACGGGGGATACTGCCCACAGGTTTTTAGTGCGGGTTCCCGTCATCACGGTAACTTCCGCATAAACGGAAGTGGCATTGATCCAGTCCTGCTGACTGGTGTTATAATCCACCGTTCGCTTCTCCTTAGCCTTGACGGTTGCCGCATATAAGGCCGGTCCGAAGGTGTATTTGGCTTTGCCGCCGATATAAAAGGCAGAGCCAACCGTTCCGTTATTCAGCCTTTCGGTAAGCTGCGCAGCAGTGTCCGTCATAAAGGTTGAATTAATAATTCCCCGAGAGAACAGATTTCTCAAAATGGTAAAGGCATTTGCCGCCCCGGGTTTCATCATGGCGTCGGTGTAAGCCTGAATATCATAATCATAAAGAAAATTGTTGCCATAGGAACCCATCACCGCATCGTAGGCGGCAAACAGGTCCATCCAGGAGGAGGGCCCTGCCCCCATGACACCCAGATTGGTTTCGGCCTTTCCGTCCCCATCCGGATCTTGGGTGGCAATAGCTGTGACAGTCCTTACAAAATCATCGACAGTAGAGGGCGGAGAAGTAATCCCCAGCTTCCTTAACCAATCGTTGCGGTAATAACGGGTCCAGGGAATCTGATACTGATAGGAATAGGGGATGGCCCATATATGACCGTCATATTTATATGTATTTCGAAAGATTTCAGGGAGAGAGTTCCAGGTTTTATTGTTCTTCAGATAGTCATCCACCGGCAGAATGGTGCCCGCCTCTTTATGCTGCAGAACATCCGCAGGAGTTGATGCGTAAAACAATCCATTGATCTGACCGCTGGCAAGATTGGCCGCCAGATAGTCGGAATAGGTATCCTTGACCGGTGCATGAACCGATATGGTCACTCCGTATTTTTCGCTCATCTTCTTTTGCCACGCGGCGGATTCGTCACTTGTCTTCCCGCTAAAGTATAGGGGATTGATAATCTG
>JAKOTC010000213.1 GCA_029776465.1 Bacillota bacterium | reverse complement strand
CCAGGGACCGGGCGTCTACCCGGATGCCCATGGAAGAGATTTCGAATGCCATGGAAAGGGGTTCATACCAGAACAGGATATCGCCGTTCAGCTGCCAGTCGTCATAGTCCGGCGCACGGCCGTCATGTTTTTCACCATTGGACAGTTTATCGCCGATCTGCATAATGAAAACGGTTTTATGCTCCCGGGCGATCCGATTCTCGCGCTCTTTGGGAGTGCAGTCGGGGTATTTCTGCAGCAGTTCCTCGGTGGTGATAAAAAACACTTCTTCGTTTAAATCCAGCGTTAAACCGGGATACAAACTGCGGAGTTCACGCTTGGTCTGCACAATGGTTTTGACAATGGTGCGAACGGTGTTTTGAAGGGTTTCAAGATTGCGTTCCTCGCGGGTGATGACTTTTTCCCAGTCCCACTGGTCCACATAAACCGAATGGGTACAGTCCATGACCTCATCCCGGCGGATGGCATTCATATCCGTGTACAACCCTTCGCCCGGTTTATAATTATACCGTTTCAAAGCCAAACGCTTCCACTTGGCCAGGGAGTGAACGATGGAGACCTGCTCGCCGCCATCGGCAAGATCAAAACGCACAGGCCTTTCCACGCCGTTCAAATCATCGTTCAATCCGTTTTCAGGCACAAACAGAGGGGCGGATACCCGCTCCAGATTGAGGGCACTGGCCAAATTTCGCTCAAAACTGTCTTTAACCTGTTTGATGGCTTTTTCGGTTTCACGTAAATTTAAAATGGGTTGATACATAGATGAAAACGTCCTCTTTTTCCGGCAAAATGCCTTTTATTTTAACTATTATATCATGTGTGATAAAAAAGCGAAAGAGAAATTTTTGCTCTTTTCATTTTTCTGTTTACTTGCCTTCGCTGGAGATTAGCCTCGGGCAGCAACTGATTTGACCCGGCGGTGACCCTGAATCCTCCGGTTGGAAAAGCATATTTATATCAATATTAATGCAATTCAAACTATTTACAGTGGGAAAACAAGGTGTTAAAATAGGAATTGTTGAGATTATAAGCCGCATAGAAGGCGGCGAAACGAGGAATGGAGAATATGTTGAATTCAAACGTAGGCGCTCAGCTATATACCGTGCGTGAGTTCACCCAAACCCCCGCCGATGTCCGCAAAACCTTTGAGCGGGTGGCCCAAATCGGATACCGTTCGGTTCAGGTATCCGGCACCTGTCCTATGGATGCCCATGAGCTGGCTTCCATCGCCAAGGATACCGGCTTGACCATTGCCCTTACCCACACTCCCTATGACCGTTTTGTCAAGGAACTGGACAAGGTGATGGAGGAGCACGCCATTTTCGACTGTAAAATTATCGGAATCGGCGCCATGCCCGCTCAGTTTCACGAGAGCGGCGAGGAGGGGGCCGAGGCCTTTATCCGCCAGTTCAATCCCATTGCCCAAGAATTAAAGAAAAACGGATTTATATTCGGTTATCACAACCATGCCTTTGAATTCAGAAAATACAACGGCCGATACATCTTCGACCGCTTGGTGGAGGAGACTGACCCCGAGGCTTTCCAGTTCATCTTGGACACCTATTGGCTTCAGTACGGGGGGATGAACCCGGAGAAAATCATTCACCGGCTGAAGGGCAGAATTGCCACCCTTCATCTCAAGGATTTTAAAATTGAAAATTTCAGCGATATTAAAATGGCTGAAATCTTCAACGGCAATCTGGAGTGGCCCTCCATTATTGCCGCCGCCAAGGAGGCGGGTACTCCCTGGTATATGGTTGAACAGGATATCTGCCCCGGAGACCCCTTTGAAAGCCTGACCATTTCCTATAACAATTTGGACAAGTCCGGGCTGTTGGGATAAGACCTTATAAATGGCACTATGCAATGGTGAATATTAAAAATCCGGTATAGATAGGCAGGGTGGAAAATGGCTGGCAGTGATCAAAAGCAAACTGGCAAACCGGTTTTACATATGATTGGAAATGCCCATCTTGACCCAGTGTGGCTCTGGCGGTGGCAGGAGGGATATGGCGAGGTGTTTGCCACCTTCCGTTCGGCATTGGACAGGTTAAATGAAAATCCGAACTTTATTTTTACCTGCTCCTCTGCGGCCTATTATCAGTGGGTGAAAGAAGCCGGCCCGGAGATGTTTGAGGAGATCAGGCAGCGGGTGGCCGAGGGCAGGTGGGAGATTGTCGGCGGCTGGTGGATTCAGCCGGATTGCAACCTGCCCTCCGGTGAGTCCTATGCCCGGCACGCATTATATTCCCAGCGGTTTTATCTGGCCCATTTCGGCAAAATGGCCACCGTGGGCTATAATGTGGACAGCTTCGGCCACGCCCACACCCTGCCCCAGCTGCTCCTGGGAGGCGGGATGGATGCCTATGTCTTTATGCGGCCTATGCTGCAGGAGAACAGCGAGATCCCCGAGGACGCCTTCTGGTGGGAAGCCCCGGACGGAAGCCGGGTTTTGGCCTGCCGCATTGCCCACCCCTATTGCAATGTGGACGGGAAAAACGGACCCAACTCCAGCTTGTTTGCGAAGATTGAGGATATGGTTGGGCGCGCCGCCCGCAAAAATCACGATATGATGGTCTTCTACGGGGTGGGAAATCACGGAGGCGGCCCTACCAGACGCAATCTGAAGGTCATCGACGAGTATAACCAAAATTCCGATTCGCCCGCTGTGCTCCGCTATTCCTCCCCCCGCCGGTATGCGGAGGAGGTTCTCCGGCAGGCAGGAAGTCGTTTGCCTGTTTGGAAGGACGAATTGCAGCACCACGCCAGCGGCTGTTATTCCGCCCAGTCGGAGATCAAGCGGCTGAACCGCATGGCGGAAAACCGGCTGATCCGGGCAGAGAAATTTGCGGCTGCCGCAAGCATCCTCTTTGGAGCAGAATATCCTGCGGAAAGTGTTCGAAAGGCCTGGGAGAATGTTTTGTTCTGCCAGTTTCACGATATTCTCGGCGGCTGCTCCATCAAGGCCGCCTATGACGATGCCCGGGAGATGTTGGGCGAAAGCCTTTCTGCTGCGGCCAAAAT
>JAKOTC010000212.1 GCA_029776465.1 Bacillota bacterium | reverse complement strand
GATTTCATAATCGTTTAATCGGGTTGTGATATATTTCAGCTTCATGCCGGACAACTCTCCCCAAGTTGTCCCCGTCTCTCTGCAGAGTTCGCGCAATGCGCACAAAGTTGGGTCATTAAATTCATTTGACTGGAAATAACCGCTGATTCCACAGGCCACAGTTTCAAATGCTCTAAGGCCGATACAGTTCTTCAGCAAAATCTTATCCCCGTTCAAGAGATATACAGTGGCCACATTCTGCAGATTCAAACAACCACGTCCTTTAATCTTTAGTTGCTGATTCTCCCATATACCACCCGATCGAGGTCGGCATCATCCCGGGCAACGCCAATATCGCCAATACCTGCCTTTGCAAAAATCATCTTAACTTCACCGGTTTGCGTTGCACCGATTTCAACGGCCAATGCGCCATCCGGTTTCAACCGGTCTTTTGCCATGGCGGCAATTCTGCGATAAAAATCCAACCCGTCCGCTCCGCCGTCCAGGGCGGTTTTGGGTTCTCTTAAAACTTCTTTTTGCAAGGCGGATAAAGTGCCCTGCTCAATATACGGGGGATTTGAGACTATTAAATCCACGGGCGGCAAATCGGACAGATTGCTAACCAGCACATCCGCCTTTACCAATTTAAAATTTCTGCCGAAAGCCTGTGTGTTCATTTCCAGATACCGCATGGCGGCCGCGTATTTTTCAACCGCGATGATTTCAGCCTGCGGCAGCAGTTTCTGCAGGCCGAGCCCGACACATCCCGTTCCGGCGCATAAATCCAAAATAAGGGGATTTGATTTGTTAACCAGTTCTGCTCCCACCCGGCACAGCACTTCGGTTTCGGGACGGGGGATTAAAACCCCTTTGCCCACTTTCAGTTCCATCCCCATAAAGTCTTGAGTTCCAAGCAAATACTGTAAGGGTTCACCACTCGCTCTTCTTCGTATGATGGACAGATAGGCGGGACCGGATACCAGTTTTTCCGGATCATTGATTAAGTCTTGCTGTGTAATCTGCAAAGCGTGTTCTGCTATCCATACCGCTTCTTTCTGAGCGTTTTCAATTCCTGCAGTAGTTAAAGTTTCTGTTCCACGCCAAATGAGGCGACGCAAAGGATATAGCTTACTCATTGTTTACAAGTCATTTCTCCATCTTTTTCTATTACTGCCTGCAAAGAGGCAATTCCGATTTCCAATATTCTGTCGTCGTTTGGTTCAACGGTTGTAAAAAGCTGAAAAAACTTGCCCGGTGCAGAAACGATCCTTGTCAGAACATTGGAATATTTGCCGCAAAGGCGAAGCAGTTCATACCCGATACCGACGGTAAAGGGCAGTATAAGTAACTTCAATAAAACTCTGAGGATAAGATTATCCCAGGTAATAAAAGAGAAAATCAACACCCCCACCAACACCATGAAAAACATAAAGCTGGTGCCGCATCTGGGATGCAGACGGCTCATTTTTTTCACATTCTCAACGGTGAGGGGAAGCCCCTGTTCAAAACAGTGGATGGTTTTATGTTCCGCTCCGTGATACATAAACATTCTCTTGATGTCTTTCATCTGAGAAATTGCCAGGATATAAATAAAAAAGAGCAGAATTTTAATAAGGCCTTCCAGCAGGGTTTTGCTCCATCCCAAGGGAAAGAACCCATCAATAAACTTTACAATCCAGGCCGGGGCCACAATCATCAGCATGATCGCAATCAAAATGCCAATTACAGAGGCAAGCGCCTCTGTGGCTTGAAAAATTGCACTGTCCTTTTTTTCATTCTTCGGGTCTTTGGGCTCGTCATCAGGGAAAACCTTTTCGGCTGACAACATCAGCATTTTATAGCCTTCCACCATGGATTCAATAAATGTCACAGCCCCTCTTACAACCGGAAGCTTGAAAAACTTATATCGATCTTTGATGCTTTTGTTCTCAAAAACATTTATATCAATGGATTGGTCGGGCAATCGAAGGACAACCGCGCTATGCTTGGGACTTTTCATTAGGATGCCCTCAATCAAAGCCTGCCCCCCGACCTTTGCCACGCAAGCCTTTTGTTGTGTGTTTTCTGGCATGTCTTCACCTTTCTTATTTAAAGATCCCCGATTTCTTCCGCACATTCACTTTGGATAATTTGTTCACCAATATCAGAGCCGATTGCGTGGAACAATCGGCTCAGAATCACGGACTAAGCAACGGGATATATGATGCTGAATATGGTTTCCTGCGTGTCGGCATCCCGAACGATAACCTCACATTTGGGGTTCATGCCCAAGTATTGCTGATAGCTTGCACCCAGCGTGCCGATGGTGTAAGGCATGGTGCTTCCGCCGGCGGCGTTGAAGCCGGCACGCTCCACATCAACGGTAATGGTTTTATAATCTTCGCCGGAAGTAATGCTTTTAATGTAAGGAGTCGGGGAAGCATTAACCGCAGAAGCCAGGCTGTTGTCGATATTTTTTTTGATGTTCTCAAGCATCTGGGTGTATTGCTTTTTGGACATTGTAATCGTAACAGAATTGTCGTCGTTCACAATAACTTCCTTATACCCGTTTTTTCTCGCATATTCCTTTGCATCAAAGTCGATCTGATTGGTAACGGCTGAGATCGGAAGCGTCAGTTTTACGCTGGATAAGCTTTTTTCAACTTTATATCCGGCGGTTTCGGAGGCTGAAGCTGTCACCGAGGAAGCGGAAGAATCAGACAGATTCGAAGCGGCAGAGGAGGCTGTATTATCGCAACCGGCCATTGTCAGCACAAAAACAAAGGCGATAACCATTGTTGTAATTTTTTTCATATAAATCCCTTTCGTAAATCTCTTTTAAAAATTATGTAATTTTAAGCCATTATAACACAAAATCCGATATTTATCAAGGCAAACCTGTTGGTATAAACTGCGATAAAAATCCCGCACAAACACAATGTTGTACGGGTTTCTGTTGGTGCGGATGAGGGGACTTGAACCCCTACGTCTGGGACAATGGAACCTAAATCCATCGCGTCTGCCATTCCGCCACATCCGCATATCCGCGTATTATTTTATCACAGAGACAGCGGCTGTGTCAATTGCCATGCATGAATTTTCGGGATTTAATAAGGGGTCACGGAATTTGCATTGGATCAGCAAATCCCCTTTGTATAGACAGAAAAGGGTGAATCTGATACAATATAATATTAATTGAGCCGGCCGGTAAAAAGTCATAGAACTTACACATAATGGAAATTAAAAGGGCTGCCAGTTGAAAATCATCGCGCAATAAGGTATAATATAATTAGTAAGAGAATCATTAGGATGGAGGTTTCTATCCATCCGCTTATTGGATAACAAGCGAGGTACATAGAATGATAAAAAAGACTTCACCGCTCGTCTTTGATTCAGCGGTATTGCCTGTAATAGCCTTACGGGGGGTTGTGTTGCTTCCCCAGATGGTTTTACGGTTTGATGTGGCCAGAAAAAAGTCTCTGATGGCCCTTGAACAAGCTGCTCAAACCGATCAGCGGATTTTTTTGGTGGCTCAGAAAAATCCGACGGACCAGGAACCCGGAATCAATGATATATATACCATCGGAACCGTGGCGCAGATCAAGCAGGTTGTTCGCCGCAATCAGGAGACATTGAGCATTTTGGTTGAGGGTTTATATCGTGGCGCCATCAACCGATATGAAACCACCGAACCCTATTTCAGCGCCGAGATTAGTATGTTTTCCGAACCTGAGCCCGTAAAGAAAACTCCCACGATGGAAGCCCTGGTAAAGACAGCTCACCAGCTTTTTACCCGCTATGCCGCTTTATCCGGCGATATGGCGCCAGAAGTGGTCGGAAACGGTATATCGGAAAAACGTCCGGGTATGCTTGCCGATTATTTGGCGGCCAACACCATGATCTCTTTTGAGGACCAGCAGGTGGTTTTGGAGGAGTATGATCCCTTGAAACGCCTGAAAAAGCTGATTCAGATTCTGGCGCATGAAAACTCGGTTCTCGAGATTGAGAATGAAATTCAGGAAAAAGTCAAATTGGCTATGGATAAAAGCCAAAGAGAGTACTATTTAAAAGAGCAGATCCGCACCATATCTTCCGAACTCGGCGAAACGGACGGCGGTCCGGATGAATATTATGAATATGAGAGTAAGATCATGGCCCTCAATGTGGGCGGGGAAGTAGAGGAAAAACTCTTGAAGGAAGCCGGAAAGCTTTCCAAGATGCCCCCGGGTTCCCACGAGGCCACAGTGATTCGCAACTATCTGGACACCTGCCTTGACCTTCCCTGGAATAAAATGTCCCACAAGAGAAAATCCATTGCCGAGATCAGAAAGATACTGGATAAAGACCATTACGGGCTTGAAAAGGTCAAAGAGCGGATTATAGAGTACATGGCAGTTCAGCTTTTGTCCGATGATGTGAAGGGGCAGATTCTCTGCCTTGTAGGGTCTCCGGGTGTGGGTAAAACCTCGGTTGCCCGTTCCATTGCTCACGCGTCAGGCCGGGAATTTGTCCGGATTTCTCTCGGCGGCGTAAGGGATGAGGCAGATATCCGGGGGCACCGCAAAACCTATGTGGGGGCTATGCCCGGCCGGATCATCAACGCCTTGATTCAGGCCAAAACCAAAAACCCGGTTATTCTGCTGGACGAGATTGATAAAATGAGCAGTGATTTTCGTGGCGACCCGGCGTCGGCCTTGCTGGAAGTGTTGGACGCAGAGCAGAATAAAAACTTTGTCGACCATTTCGTCGAGCTGCCCTTTGATTTATCCGACGTTCTTTTTATTACAACGGCAAACTATGAGGAAAATATACCCGACCCCTTGCTTGACCGTATGGAAGTGATCCACCTTTCCAGCTATACCCGTGAGGAGAAGGTTCAGATTGCCAAACTTCATCTGGTGCCTAAACAGTTGAAAAAGCATGGGCTCACCTCCGCGAATCTTAGGGTCAGCGAGGATGTCTTGCGTGAGCTTTGCGACAACTATACCCGTGAGGCCGGCGTTCGAAATCTGGAGCGGGAGATCGCCACGCTGTGCCGCAAAACCGCAGTGAAAATTGCCGAGGGCCAAGTAAAAAGCGTGGTCATCACCTCTAAGAAGCTGGTGGAAATGCTTGGACCTGCGAAATATAAACCCGATCCCCTCCTGAATAAGGATGAGGTCGGGGTTGTTACCGGTCTTGCCTGGACCGCGGCGGGAGGGGATACCCTGCCCATTGAAGTTACCGTTTTAGAAGGAAGCGGTAAAATCGAGCTCACCGGTTCTTTGGGGGATGTGATGAAGGAGTCCGCCCATACGGCTCTCAGCTATGCCCGTTCCCGGGTAGATGAGCTTGGAATTGATAAGGATTTTTATAAGACAAAAGACCTGCACATCCATGTTCCCGAAGGAGCGGTGCCCAAGGACGGTCCCTCTGCCGGCATTACCATTGCCACAGCCATTATCTCGGCGCTCACCAACAAACCGGTTCATCGGGATGTGGCCATGACCGGTGAAATCACCCTTCGGGGCCGGATTCTGCCCATCGGCGGTCTCCGGGAGAAATCCATGGCAGCCTATCGGGCGGGCATCAAAACCGTGATCATACCCGCGGATAATCTGCCCGACTTATATGAGGTGGATAAAACGGTGAAGGAAAAAATTAAGTTTGTGCCGGCCGATAACATGGATACTGTATTAAAAACGGCGGGCATTCCGATATGATGAATCAGCAGAAGAAAGACGCCATTCATTTTCATACCGCTCGGTTCGAGACCTCCTTCGGCAGCGCGGAGCAGTTTTTTGCCTCTGACCTGCCGGAGGTGGTTTTGGCCGGCCGCTCCAATGTGGGAAAGTCCTCCCTGATCAATAAGCTGTGCAACCAGAAAAGCCTGGCCAGAGTCAGCGCAACGCCCGGCAAAACCGAGACCATCAACGTCTATCGGCTGAACCAGCTGCGTTTGGTGGACCTCCCGGGATATGGGTATGCCAAGCGGGCAAAGACCCGCCTGGAGGACTGGGGAGACTTGATGGACAAGTACTTTACAACGGGCCGTGACATCCGGCTTGTGTTGCTGCTTTGGGACATCCGTCACGACCCCTCCGAGTTGGATATGGTCATGCATGACTTTTTGGAACAGACCGGTTTGCCATTTATGATTATATTGACAAAGGCGGACAAACTAACCAAATCCGAGCTTTTGCAGGTGGATAGTCGTTTTAGCAGATTTTCAGGACAGCCCAGGCATATCGTATCCGCCAATGGTATGGGCATTGAAGAGTTAAGAGAAATCATCCGAAAAGCTGTGATGAAAGAGGAATGAATCATGCTGAGAGCCGAGCAGAATCAAGTTTGTGAAATCACCATGATCTCCCGAAAGACTTATTCCGATCCTTTCAATGATGTCGGTGTTTATGCCGTTATCGTCGACCCGTCCGGAGCAACCAGACGGGTTTCCGCTTTTTGGGGAGGGGGGAACTGCTGGAAAATCCGCTATTCCTCCCATTTATGCGGGGTTCATTCTTATCAAACCTTTTGCTCGGACGAAAGCAATCCGGATCTGCACGGAAAAAGCGGCCAAATTGAAATGATTCCCCTGTCAGAGGATAATCACAATCCCTTATATCGGCATGGCGCCATTCGAAAAAACAGCGGAGGGCGCTATCTGGAGCACGCCGACGGCGCGCCGTTTTTCTGGCTTGCGGATACCTGGTGGATGGGGCTTACCACCCGCCTTGCCTGGCCGGAGGATTTTATTCGGTTGACAAAGGATCGGGTTGAAAAAGGCTTTACGGTGATTCAGATTGTTGCCGGTCTCTATCCGGATATGGACCCTTTTGACCCTCGCGGTAAGAATGAGGCCGGATATCCCTGGGACCGTGAGTTTATCCGCATCAATCCCGAGTATTTCGACGCGGCTGAAAAGAAGCTGTTCCATTTGATCGAACAGGGGATTGCCCCCTGCATTGTGGGTTGCTGGGGATTTTTCAGCAAGTATGCCGGGGTAGAAACCATCAAAAAGCATTGGGATTATATCCTCGCCCGCTGGGCAGCCTATCCGGTGATCTGGTGCGCGGCCGGTGAGGCCGTGATGCCTTTTTATAATGACGGGGACATCCTCTCGGGCAGGATGACCCGGGAGGAGTATATACAGGCAGCCAGGAGGGATTGGACGGAAATCACCCGGCATATTCGTGCATCCGATCCTTTTAAAAGGCTCATAACCATTCATCCCACCACCAATGGCCATGAACAGATGGAAGATGAAACCCTGTTGGACCTTGATATGCTTCAGACCGGCCATAGCGGACCCATCTCCTTATTGCCCACGCTCAAACAGGTAAAAGCGGCAGTCGACCGCAAGAAAATGCCGGTGATCAACGGAGAGGTATGCTATGAGGGAATCTGCGGTTCCAGCGGAGCGGATGTCCAGCGTTATCTGTTCTGGTCCTGCGTGATGACCGGGTGCTGCGGGCATACTTATGGGGCCAACGGCATCTGGCAGCTGAACGACCGACTTACGCCCTATGGGCCGTCGCCCCACGGAGCCGGCTGGGGGGATACCCCCTGGCAGGAAGCCGCTGATTTGCCGGGCTCTCGACAAATCGGAGACAGCAAGAAGTTTCTGATGCAGTTTGAATGGTGGCGGCTGGAGCCGCACCCGGAATGGATCGAGAAGCCCTGTGATTATGAAAGTCTGGAAGGCTATTTCTGTGTGGGTATTCCGGGGGAGCTTCGCCTGATTTTTCGCCCTTTCTTCGGCGGTGCCTTTTGGGGCGAGGATCTTGTTAAGAACGTGGAGCCCGACACTTACACCGCAAAATGCTATTATGTATTCTCTAACAGGGTGCAGGAACTGGGGGATGTCCGGCCCGATGAAAAGGGAAATTGGATCGCACCGAGGGTTAACGCTTTTGGGGATACGGTTTTGGTGTTGGAAAAGAAAAAATAGAAGGACGTGTGTTTATGATACCATTGATTAATATCATCATGATGGGTTTTGTCGTGGTAGTGGGAGCCGGTTTGATCATCGGAACGCCCCTGTATGCCCGCAATAAGAACCATATTAAGTTTACTAACTTTTTGGTGGGCATGGTTCCCTATATGTTCTCCCACATGGTGGGGTATCTCTTCCAATATAAACTCATATCCGTTGAGCCCTTTCAAAGCATGGCGGCTAATTCGGCGGAATTATTCAACCTCTTTGTGGTGCTGTTGAAATCGGCTGTCGCCGTTTTCGGATTGTGGATGGTTTTCCGGCTGTTTGTCGGTTATGAGTTGCTGGACGAACCCTATGCCTTTTCGGTGGGTTCCGGTTTTGCGGCCTATCAGGCTCTGATTGAACTGTTTTCCTTTATTATGGACCACTTCACCATTGCGCTGGAAATTAATTATGGAAACATTGACACTTCCCAGTATTCGGAGGAGGCCCTTAAGGAATGGGAAAACCTCCTTCAAACCTTCACTTCCCGCAATCCTGTGGAGTATTTCCTGGTGGGTATAGGATATGCGGCTTTCTTTGCAATTGCTTTGGCAACCGCCTATGCGGTGATGTACGGTATGTGGACCGGAAAGAGGACTGTTTATGGTTATGCGTTTATAGGGCAGTTTGTCTTTTCATTTGCTTACTATCTCTTGAATCTCAAGTTCGGTTTTTACGCCGAGAGAATTTTCGCCATTCTGGTTGGCGCGGGGGCTGTTTTCCTGATTTGGAAGCTGAAGAAGCTGTTGTATACTACCCCTCAATTCATACCTCCGGAAAAGCCGTCCAAAAAAGCGGTAAAAAAATAAACAAACCGCTTGACAATCTTTCGTTGCTTTGATATAATAACAAAGCAATCGCGGATGTAGCTCATTTGGTAGAGCTCCACCTTGCCAAGGTGGAGGTAGCGAGTTCGAACCTCGTCATCCGCTCCATCTAAACCCCGAAACGAGTTGTCGTTCGGGGTTTTTGTTTGTATCGTTTTGCGGATATTTCTTTCAATTGACCGGCGGATTAAATCGTGATATACTATTATTTACTTATGAGGTCGAATTTATCTTGTTATCGGAGGGCAAACACCGCCGGTTTTTAGAAAGGATCCGCTTTCTTCGGCAAGATCGGGCCGATACGATAAATTCATATTATTGTGCGATGCGCAGTCGATTTGACTGCATTGGGAAATGAGGAAGAACCATGGAATCCAAAAAAGTGCTGGTTGCCATGAGCGGAGGGGTCGACAGCTCGGTGGCAGCGGCTCTCCTTCAGCGACAGGGATATACCGTAACCGGTGCAACATTGAAACTCACCGAAACACCGCCGGAACTGCAGGTATACCAGAAAACCTGCTGTTCGATGAATGATTGCTTTGATGCCCGGGATGTGGCCCATAAAATGGGCTTTCCCCATTATGTTTTTAATTTTAAAGAATATTTTGAGCAGGACGTGATCCGACAGTTTGTTGAAAGCTATATGTCGGGTCAAACCCCCAATCCCTGCATCAACTGCAATCGGTATATTAAATTCGACCGGATGCTGCAGCGGGCAATGGTTTTAGAGCAGGATTATCTGGCGACGGGGCATTATGCCATTATAGAAAAAGATCCCGTGTCGGGGCGCTGGCTGCTGAGAAAGGCAGTGGATCCCGGGAAAGACCAGACCTATATGCTGTATGCCATGACCCAGTATCAGCTGGAGCATACACTGTTTCCCCTTGGGCGGATGTATAAAAGCGAAGTGCGAAAGGTGGCAGAGGAATTGGGGCTTGCGAACGCCTCAAAACCCGACAGCCAGGACATCTGCTTTGTGCCCGACGGGGATTATGCCGCTTTTTTAGAGCAATACACCGGAAAAACCATGGAACCCGGCAACTTTGTGGACGCCAATGGGAATGTTTTGGGGCGGCACAAGGGTCTTGCCCGGTATACCATCGGACAGCGTAAAGGTCTCGGGCTTTCCTTCGACAGGCCCCGGTATGTGGCGGGAAAGGATATGGAGAATAACACCGTTATTCTCAAAACCAACGAGGAGCTGTTTGCGGACAGGCTGGTTGCGGGCGACCTGAACTGGATTGCCATTGAAGCCTTGAAAGAGCCCATCCGCTTGAATGCCCGAATTCGCTATCACCACAAGGAGCAGCCGGCACGGGTTGAACCCCTTGAAGAAGGGAAAGCCCTGGTGGTGTTTGACCAGCCCCAGCGGGCCATCACGCCGGGTCAGGCTGTCGTGTTTTATGATGGGGATATTGTGGTCGGCGGCGGAACAATTTTAAATCAGTAAATCAATATGCAGTCGAACAGCTGCGGAACGGAGCATATTATGATCAGAGACATTCAAGACCGAATTTTGCAACTGAAAAAAGAAAAGGATTTTTGCATATTAGCCCACAGCTATCAGGCCAGAGAAATCGTGGAGATTGCCGATGTAGTGGGAGACTCATTCCAGCTCAGCGTAGAGGCCTCCAAAGCCCCCCAAAAGAATATGCTGATGTGCGGGGTTCATTTTATGGCGGAAACCGTGAAAATGCTCTCCCCGGAAAAAAACGTGGTTTTGGCCAATCCTCAAGCCGGCTGCCCGATGGCAGAGCAAATGGAACCGGAGATGATCGAGTATTTTAAAAAGAATAATCCCGGTTATACCGTTGTCTGCTATATCAATACCACAGCGGCCCTGAAGACGGTCTGCGATGTCTGCGTGACCTCTTCGGTGGCGGTGAAGGTGGTTGAGCGTATCCCAAGCGACAAGATCCTGTTCATTCCCGACTGCAACCTGGGGGATTATGTGGCCAAGCAGGTTCCCGGCAAGGAAATCCGGCTCCTTCAGGGCGGATGTCCGATTCATGCGGCGGTCAATCCCGACGAGGTGAAGACGGCGAAAATGCAGCATCCCGAAGCGGAGGTTCTGGTGCACCCCGAGTGCCGTCCTTCCGTTGTGGAATTGGCGGATTATGTTGGCTCCACTTCCGGCATTATGGAGTATGCCAAAAAATCAGACAGGAAAGAATTTATCATCGGCACCGAAATCAGCATTGCCGAGCATCTTTCCTATATGCTTCCGGATAAGCGTTTCTATCCCCTCTCCAAGAAACTCCTTTGCCCCAATATGAAATATACCACATTAATGGATGTTTTGTTTGCTCTGGAAGGCAAGGGCGGTTTGACCATTGAGATGGATGAAGAAACCATCGTCAAGGCCAGACGCTGCATTGATGAGATGATCCGTCTGGGAAAATGACCTATTTCCCGGGAAATATCAATTTCAATGGTTTTTATCTGAAATTTTGAGGTTAATCCTATAAAAGAACCCGAAAGGGTTCTTTATTTTTGTGTCAAAAAAATAGCCGTCAGCGTATAGTATAGCAGAGCTGTTTTGCCAACCCTTCTGTTGAGCAATCCAAGGTACAAACCGCCGCCGGGCTTGAAATATGATGGCGGAGTAAAGGAGCTTATTATGTCACAAAACTGTCTAACTCTTTGTGAGAACCTTCGGTATGAGGTTGCAACCGACCGTTCTATGGAGGAGTTGTATTATGAAGACGTTCTGATGCTGTCCTACGACATCTCTCTGCCCAAGCTGAGAATGCAAGGTGCACCTATTGCATACATACCGATTAATCAATGGTATTCCAATCTTGCGGCGCAACTGCGCAACCACGCAAGGCTTGAACTCTACCCGATGGCGATTGAGGATTATCAGCGCAGACAGGAAGAGAATTTTCCCTTTAACCCTTATGATCTTACTGCCGTTCACCAGGTGACCT
>JAKOTC010000211.1 GCA_029776465.1 Bacillota bacterium | reverse complement strand
TTATGATTCTAAACCAAAAAGAGAACCCCTTATGAGCCCCTTTCATGTTCTCCGTCAAATCGAGGAACTCTCCCCTGCCCCTGCCGTCCGATACCGGATCAAAAGGCTGCTGAATCAGGAGGTGGACCCGCAGCTTTGGGAGGCCTTCTACCACAGCAAGTGGGTGGAAATGCTGAAGGCAAACCGGCAGGAGGACGGCGGGTACGGGCGGTTCCATACCCGCAACTCTAAAACCAGACAAAAATATCCCACCACGGAAATCGCCATTGACTCCATGGACATGCTGGGAATCCGCCGCGGCAATCCCCTGGCGGACAGGCTCTGCGACTATCTGGAGGGGATTTTGAAAAAGGAAATCCCCTGGCCGGACGGGTTTGAGAAAAACCGCTGGTACCGGGCCGCCCAGCCCCTCTTCACCGCCGCCAAGCTCTCCGTCTTCGGCTCCGGCTGCAGGGAGTTCCGAAAGGTTTTTGAGGATTGGCGGGCCATCCTGCAGGAGGCCTTCGCCGGCGGGGAGTATGATCCGGACAAAGCCAATAAAGCCTCCAGGGAAATCCTGGGCTGCGACATTGACGGAAGCTATATCGGGCTCCATTCCGTCTACCCCATCCAGCTGCTGACCAATATGCAGGCGGAGATCCATCCGGAACTGAAGCGGAACTACCTGAAATGGCTGCACCACAGCGGGCAGACCATCGGCTATACCGATGTCATATTAAGCCGGGGGCTTTTCAATTCTTTTTCCCGGCTCTACCGGGTGTATTTTCTCCTCTCCGGATTTTCCTGCTTCAAAGAGGAGTTCGAAGAAGAGCTGGAAGCCTTGCTGGAAATGCGGGACCCGGAGGGCCTTTGGAACTTCGGCAAGGATTTTTCCTGCCAAAAATTCTCCGACGACTGGAAAAGCCGGGAGAGAATGATGACGGACCACACCCTGGCGGCTTTGCTGTTATTTAAATAAGCTGTGCAAAATCCGATTTTCTCTGTTATAATGTTAAGCAGAAGGAGCCGGTCCGGAGGACCCGCCAAAAACAAAAAGGAAGTATAAATATGATTGCATCGCAATATAAAATCACGCTGCCCGGCAACTATGACATGGAACAGATCCGAAAGCGGGTCCGGGAGAACGGTTATAAAACAGACGGGTTTTACGGCCTGAAGTTCAAACTCTATTTAATCACCGAAAAAGGGGTCCATCACAATCTGCAAAACAGCTATTCGCCCCTGTATCTTTGGAAGGACAGCGAAGGGCTCAACCAGTTCCTCTTCGAGGGGTTTTATGATAATATCCTCACTTCCTTCGGATGGCAGAATGTCCATATCGAAGTCCCGCTGATGGATACCACAACGGAAAAAATCAAAGAGAAAAAATACGTATTGGAAATTGCGAGAACAATCGAGCCCAAAGAAAGTTTGAACCATTTCCGAAACCGGGTCAAAGAATCCCTCCCCGAAATGGGGAACGCGGAGTATCTGGTGGTCTATAATCCCAACCAGTGGAAATACCGGGTGTTTTATTTTTTAGACGATCTACAGGGCGTAAACGCCGAAAACGGTGTGATATACGATATTCTTCATGTGTCGCAATAGAACCTGAGGATAAGAGGGTACCTATGAACCGTTATAAATCCTGGTCCGGGCTGAACAAGCAGCTGAAGGACCGGCTTTGCGAACCGCTGAAAAACCGAATCACCTATTTTCTGACCCGGTACCACCGGGTGCACAATGCCTATGGCAGGGCCTCCATCTGGCTGGACGGAAAAGAGCTGGTCTGTTTTTCATGGGTGGAAATGTATCGGCAGGAGCAGGATACCCACCGGCGCTGGAAAGAAACCGGCCTTTGGGACCCCCGGTCCCCCGAGCTTCAGGAAAAATGGAACCGTGAGGCCGCCTTCTGCGAGGATGATTTTCTCCGGGCCGCCGCCAATTTTTTATCCCTTCCCATCGAGGCGGCGCTGGCCAGCGACAACTGCCTGATACGGGTGTTCGCCATCCTGGATCAGCGGGTGGGGAAACGGAGGCTGGAAGCCATCCGGGCCGGCGAAGAATACAAAACCTATCCCGGGTGGGTGCGGCAGTTTTACGAGCTGCGCCTGAACACTCTTTGAATCAATCATAACGATGGCAAAGGAGGCCGGGGATGGGTTTTCGCATCAGAGAAGCAACGCCGGCGGATACATACGGGATGGCAACCGTTGTGGTTCATGGCAGGCGGCCTATCAAAACATCATACCCGACGAGTGCCGGGCCTGAACATCGAAAAGAGAGCGGAACGCATGGGCAAAGACTTGATTGCCTATCAGGGAAGAACGGATTATTCTGTGGCCGAACTGGACGGGACAAAACCCGAAAAGCCAAAATGATTCCCCTCTCCGTCTGCTTTAAAGCGAGAAAATTATAAGCCGGCAATCACGACCATTTGCCGATGAGCTCATTGTAAAAGTCCACCGCGCCCCGGATCTCCTCCGGGGTGGGGTGTTCTTTATTGAGCCCTCCGACCAGCTTAAAGGGGCCGTAGGTGTCGTATCCCTTGCAGCGGTAAACGCCCAGGACATCACAATTTTTCGAAGAGAGGGTTTTTCTTATACTTTTTGTAAAATCCGGCCCCGGATTTCCGCAGGTATAAATGAGAAAAACCTTTTTCCCTTCCGGCATCTTTTCCCGGACCGCCTGCTCGATCTCTTTATAGAACTTCCCGAAGGCGACGCCCGAGGCAATCCCGATAAGGTCATATTCCTCCAGCGCGATATCATCCTCTTTCACATTCAAAAGGGTGATGTCCTGCTCTTTTTTTATTGCCTCGCAAAGCTTTTTGGTGTTCCCATGGTGCCAGGATTCATACAAGATGGCGGTTTTCATTTTTCTCTCCCCCGTTTTTATAATTAAAGCCTTTGAATGCGCCTTCGTCGGTCGGCAAGACTAAAACCCTTTGGTATCTTCATCATATCATCGGCATTCCCCTTGTCAATTGGCAATTTTACCAAAGAGCTGTTTCGAAATGGGCGATTGTATTCTTTTTATCAAATTATGGGTTGTTTTTCACAAAATGGGTCACACATCCAAACTTACTGTTTTTATTATTTTAATCAGGAAATATCGCCATGTATTGTTAACAGGAAATAGATATAAAAATACCTATTAATTTACTCAGAAATATGTCGAAGTATCACGTTGTGTTGCTTTTAGAGGCGGGCCTTAAGCCCAATCCCCCGGCAAAAGAGACATCATTAATAAGCGAAGGAGGAAAGGATATGACCGGCGCTATCGATCATATCATAGAGTTCGAAGGGGATACCCTTCAAAACCGGTATCTTACTTTTTTGATTGGACAGGAAGTATACGGCATCGAAGTCAAATATGTAACCGAGATCGTGGGGATGCAAACCATCACGGAAATGCCCGAATTCCCCCACTATGTGAAAGGCATCATGAATCTGCGGGGCAAAATCATCGCCGTTGTGGATGTTCGGCTCCGCTTTAAGAAAGAGCCCAAAGAGTATGACGACAGAACCTGCATCATCGTCGTTGACTTCAAAGGCACCTCCATCGGCTTGATCGTCGACACCGTTTCAGAGGTCATCACCATCCCCGAAGAGGATGTCACCGATGCCCCTCAGTTCAATAAAAGCCTGCAAAACAAATGCATCCGGAAGATCGGAAAGGTGGGAGAGGATATCCGGCTGCTAGTGGACTGTGAAAAGCTCATCAGCGACGAGGACCTGATTGACATCATGGAAGCGATGTAAGACCAAAAAAAGGAAGGAAGACGCAAATGCTCAAGCGGTACAACAACCTAAAAATCAGCGCCAGAATCATTATCGGATTTTTTCTCATCATCGCCATCTCCTGTGTTATCGGCATCGTGGGAATCCTGAACCTCAGCTCGGTTCAGACCTCCTATGAGGGGGACTATAAAAGCTGCATGGCCGGCATGGAGAGCCTGGAAAAAATCAGCTCTAAATTCCAGCAGATCCGGGTCAACGTGATGGCCTATGGCTCCATTGCCGACACCCAGGAAATGAAGCAGTACTATCAGGAAAGACTGGAACTGCATAAAGGAATTATCGATGAAAATATCAATACTTATTACGGTTTGATGGGTGCCAACCTCACCGACCTGAATACGGAAACCCAGCTTCTTGAAAACATCAATAAAATTATTCACGAATATGAGGCCCTGACAGAGCAGCTGATGAATCAGCTGGACAGAGGGGAGATCACCAGAGATGAGTTCTCCGCCCACTTCACCAAAGGCGGCGATGCACTGACACTGGCCCAAAACACCGAAACGGTGATCCGCGAATTAATTGACTATAACGTGGACTACGCCGCCAACAGCATCGAGCACAATGACCAGCAGGCCTTCGGTTCCATTCTGACGATGATTATCTCCCTGGTCGTCGGTGCGGCCATCGCCCTAGTGCTCAGCCTGATGATCGCCCGAAGCATCTCCCGTCCCATCGGCAAGGTGGTGGAGGCTGCCCGTCAGCTGGCCAAAGGCGATATAGACATCACCTTTGACATCCACTCCCAGGATGAAACCGGCATCCTGATCGACGCTTTCAGCGAGCTGGTGGAAAGCACCAGAGAGCAGGCCCACGTCGTGGAGCGGGTCGCCGACGGGGATCTCACCGTCACCGTGCCCATCCGTTCCGAAAAGGACCTGCTGGGCCACAAGCTCAACCAGATGGTCGAGAGCTTCAACAATCTGATTGTGAACATCTCCAACGCCGCCGAACAGGTCTCGGTGGGTGCCAAGCAGATCTCCGACTCCAGCATGAGCCTCTCCCAGGGCGCCACTGAGCAGGCCAGCTCCATTGAAGAGCTCTCGGCCACCATCGAGGAGATCTCCGAAAAAACCAAGGTAAACGCCGACAACGCCGGCCGCGCCAATCAGGTCTCCGAAAAGGCCAAAAACTACGCCCTGGAGGGCAACAGCCAGATGCGGGAAATGCTGGATGCCATGGGGCAGATCAATGATTCCTCCGGCAACATCAACCGGATCATCAAAGTCATCGAGGACATCGCCTTCCAGACCAACATCCTGGCCCTCAACGCCGCGGTGGAAGCTGCCCGGGCCGGCGAGCACGGCAAGGGCTTCGCAGTGGTTGCCGAAGAGGTCCGCAGCCTGGCCGCCCAGTCCTCCAACGCCGCCAAGGAGACCACTGTTTTGATTGAGGACTCCATCCAGAAGGTCACCAACGGCACCAAGATCGCCCAGGAAACCGCCGAGGCCCTGGAGAAGATCGTGGAAGAGGTGGAATCGGTCTTCGATATCGTAAGCGGCATCAACCACGCCTCGGAGGAGCAGGCCACCGCCATCGCCCAGATCAACCAGAGCATTACCCAGGTCTCCCACGTGGTTCAGGAGAACTCCGCCACCTCCGAAGAGAGCGCGGCCGCCAGCGAAGAGCTTTACAGCCAGGCTGAAAACCTCAAAGAGCTGATCGGCCAGTTCCGGGTGAAAAGAAACGGCGCCGCCCATTGTGGAGAACCGGCCCGTATGCCCGAAGACAGCCCGGAAGCCCGGCAGGAACTGAGCCGCCCCACGGAGAACTTGGCTGAAAATCTCTTCGGCAAATATTAATTTATTTTAATAATATAAAACCCTCTGGAAAATTCCCCCTGACGCACAT
>JAKOTC010000210.1 GCA_029776465.1 Bacillota bacterium | reverse complement strand
CCTCCACCGGCTCCACCGACAGAATCTCGCCGTTTTGAATTCGCAGCTCGCCTTCTTCGGCCTTCGGGCTTGTCCACTCCAGGTCGGCGGTGATGGTGTTCGCCCAGATGGCCGAACCGTATGCTTCGATCTCCGGACGGATTTCTTCTTCCCCGTTGTAGACTACATAAATTTTGCACATCTGATCAATCGGGGAGGAATAATAGAGGGTAAGCCCATCCGGGTCGGTTTCGGTTTTCTCCAGGGAAAAATAATGGGGGGAAGTGTCGAATTTCCAGCGGCGGCAGTCCTCCCACAGGGTGTGGGAATGCTTTGCGCAGACCTGAATTTCCTTCGGGTCAGGCAGGAATCCGTCCACGGGTTTAAAGCGGAGAACCAGGGTTTGAATATCCCGCGGCTCCTCCCACAGCAGGGCCGAAGCCACCTTGTTCATATCCGGTTCGTTTACGGAATCGAGGTATTTCCAGGTCATGCAGTCATCGATATAATCCATTTTGACATACTTGCCCGGCCACAGCCAATAGGTGTCCGAGGGATTCGAGGCATTTTTCTGATATCGAATTGCCCATCGGGCCAAATTTACTTGATTCATTTTTTTTCAACCCCACCCACACTGAATTTTTAAGGCAGTCTTCTGCCATTGTGGCCATTATAGCACAGGAGGCGGGGGAAGTCAAACTATTTTGAAACATAAAAATCCCGCCGGTGAAGGCGGGATTTTCTTCAGGGAGGGTATGAAAAAGTTATCGCAGGATTTGATTAGGATTTGGTATTGACGGAAACACTGGTGTCGATGGTGGAGGGGCCGAGGCTGTAGCCGTTCAGAGCAGCATAGGCCTGAGCAACACCCAGATAACCCATGGTGTAGGGGTTCTGTGCCATAGCGGCAACCAGGCTACCGTCATCCAGCAGGGACTGAATGGTGTTAGACTTGTCGAAGCCGACACCGATGATGCTCTTGCCGGAAGCCTTGATGGCGTTGCCGGTGCCCACGGTGGAACCTTCATTGGTGCCGAAGATGCCGACTAGGTCTGCATTGCCGGTGATAAAGCCTGCAGCGGCTTCCTGAGAAGCGGCGGCGTCACCGTTTTTGTACTCGGTGGTCAGGATGGTGAATCCTTTGCCGTTTTCGGCGAAGTAGTCACGGAAGCCCTTTTCACGCTGGAGGGTGGAGTTGGTGGCGGTATTGACGCCGATAATACCAATCTTACCACTGGTTTTGCCTGCGTTGGTCAAAGCTTCGAGCATGGTCTGGGCGGCCAGCTTGCCGGCGGCGTAGTTGTCGGTGGACAGGGTGGCCAGAGCGGGTTCATTGGCGGGGGAGTCTACATAGATGATCTTGACGCCCTTTTCCTTCGCGCTCTTAACGGTTTCAGAAACGGCGGTCGGGTCTACAGCGGCCAGCAGGATCAGGTCAGCGCCATCCGCAACAGCATTGTTGATGATTTCGATCTGCTTGGCGTTGTCCTTGACGTCCGGTGCGTCCCACTTATAGTTCAGGCCCAAAGCGGCGGCCATGGTGGAAGCGCCATTGTCAACGGAAACCCAGTGCTGGTCCTGTTTGTCCATGGTAATCAGATAGACGGTTTTCTTGGGGGTGTTGTCGGTACCGCCGGTAGTGTCGCTGCTGGCGGAACTGTTACATCCCACGAGACCGAATACCAGCATGGACAGGGTAACGAGGATTGCGAGAACCTTTTTCCACATTTTGAATGCCTCCATTTATATGTATTTTATTACCTTGCTCTATTATGTGAATGCAATGGGTAATGAAAATATTCCTGGATTTACTTTTTGGTCTTCAAAGGAATGCCGAAAATTTTGTTGCTGGTGATTTTTTTGCTTCTGGCAATCCGGTCAATCAATACGGAGATGGTGACGACGATGCCGATGACAATGTTACGAAGGGCGAGGGGCGCTCCTGCGAACTGCAGACCGTTGTTTAAAACACCCCAGATGAAGGCGCCCACTACGGTTCCGAAGAGCAGTCCCTGGCCGCCCATGGTGCTGACTCCGCCGATTACCGAGGCGGCAACCGCGTTTAACTCATAGCCGGTTCCGGCGTCCATGGTGCCCATGCCGCTTTGGGCGGTGAGGATCAGACCGACGATGGAGGACAGAAAAGCGCTGAAGACATAAACCTTGGTTTCAGCTGCGACCACATTTACGCCGGAGAGCTTGGCTGCCTCATAATTGCTTCCAATGGCGTAGGTATGCCGGCCGGTGCGGGTCTTGGAAAGGATAAAGTTGAAAATAAGGAAGAGCACCAGGGCAATCCAGATCGGCGAATAGAGGTTTAAAAACTTGCCGTAGTAAAAGACGTCGCGGAAGGCCCTTGAACTGATGCCGTCGGTGTTCATATTGCCGTTGACCAGCTGGGCGATGCCTCTGGCGATAATCATGGTGCCCAAGGTGGCGATAAAGGCCGGCAGCTTGGCTTTGGAGATCAGCAGGCCGTTAGTCAAACCGATCATACAGCAGAAGAAAACGGTCAGCAGGGCGGCGGGCAAGGCGTCCATTTTTCCGGCGGTCATCAGGGTCGCCGAGATCATGCTGGACATACCGGCCACCGATCCGATGGAGAGGTCAATGCCGCCGGTAATGAGAACAAAGGACTGGCCGATGCCGATGATGAGAATGGGAACGACCTGGCGAAGCAGGTTGGTGATGTTTTCAAAAGAGAAAAAGTTTTTATTGATGATGCCGAAGACGATGGACATAATCACCAGGGCAACGGTGACCGATATCACCTGACCCATGCCCCGGATGGAAAGGAAGGAGCGGATGGGGGAAGTTTTCTCGGATTTAAGCATAATGGATCACCTCTTCTTTTGCTCTGTACTGTGTGGCAAGTTGAAGGATTTTGTCCTGTGTTGCTTCTTCCACCGGCAGCTCCCCGGTAATTCGTCCGTCACACATCACCACAATGCGATCACTCATACCAAGCACTTCGGGCATTTCGGAGGAGACAAAGATAACCCCGATGCCTTTTTGCTTTAACATATTCATTAGATGATAGATTTCCACCTTGGCGGCGACGTCGATGCCTCGGGTGGGCTCGTCAAAGATCACGATTTTAGCGTTTCGCACCAGCCATTTTCCCACCACGACCTTTTGCTGGTTGCCGCCGGACAGGTTTTTTACCTCCTGCAGCTGGGAGGGGGTTTTGATTTTCAGTTCATCAATGGCCTGCTGGGTCAGCCGGATCTCCCGTTTTTTATTGACGATGCCAAACCGGTTGCAAACGGTATCCAGATTGGCCAGCGCCACATTCTCCCGGATGGAGAGCTTAACGCACAGACCCTCCCGCTTTCGGTCCTCGGGGGCGCTGACGATGCCTGCCCGTATGGCGTCAATGGGACTGCGGATTCTGACGGGTTTGCCCTCCACTAAAATCTCTCCGCTGTCAATGGGATCTGCACCGAAGATGGCCCGCACCAGTTCGGTTCGCCCTGCGCCCATCAAACCGGCGAAGCCGATAATCTGGCCTTCATAGAGATCAAAGCTGATATCCTTTAGGGTGTCTCCGCTGGTGATATGCCGGACCTCCATCAATTTTCTGCCCACCGGGCAGCTGACCCGGGGGAATTTCTCGGCGATTTCCCGGCCCACCATCAGAGAGATGATTTCGGGGATGCTGGTTTCGGCGAAGGGTTTGGTGGTGATATATTTACCATCCCGAAGAATGGTGACCCGATCCACGATGCTTTTCAGCTCTTCCAAACGATGGGATATGTAAATGATGCCGCAACCGGCTGCTTTCAAATCTTTGATAATCCGGAACAATTCGGCGATTTCCCGTTCTGTCAGGGCGGAAGTGGGTTCGTCCATGATGATGATATTGGCGTTGGTGGACAGGGCTTTAGCGATCTCCACCATCTGCTGTTTGGAGACCGGAAGCTTTCCCACCACGGTTTGGGGATCGATGTTCAGGCTCAGTTTGTCCAGCATCTCCCGAGCCATTTTGTTCAGCTTTTTCTGCTGAACCATGCCCAGCCGTACCTCCTCCCGTCCCAGGAACATATTTTCCGCAACGGTGAGGTGCTGGCACATGTTCAGCTCCTGGTGGATGATGGCGATGCCCAGTTCCTGTGCTTTTTTTGGGGTCAGATTTTCGTGGATAACGCCGTTGATGCGGAATTCCCCTTCATCCTTTTCATAGATGCCGCTTAGAATCTTCACCAGGGTGGATTTGCCGGCTCCGTTTTCCCCCAGCAGGGCATGGACCTCCCCGGATTTGAGATTAAAGGACACATCATCCAGCGCCTTGACGCCCGGAAACTGTTTGGATATATGATTCAGTTCAACCAGATATTCAGCCATCCGGTTCGCCTCCTTTATGTATGCAGCGATGCAGGGGATCCATGAGAGTTTTTCCTGATTTCATTTTATCACGGCGGGTATTTTAAACAACGGTGAATTTATAGAACAAGGGGGGGATTCTTTAGAACTTACCATTCCGCCAAATGAAAAACAGTCGGGGGTTCCGACTGTCAAATAGGATTGGTTGGCGATTGCATATCCGGATAGAGATATCCCATTTTCTGCTTCAGCAGGGGGTCATCCCGCAGGTATTCCCCTTGCTTGATCGCCCCGTCAATGAGAATGACCCGGTCACTTAGATAATAAGCTTCGGAAAAATTAGAGGTGAGAATGAGGATGGCAATGCCTTTGGCGGAGAGCTGGCCGATCAGATCCAGGGTCAGCTTTCTGCCCGAAATGTCAAGTCCCGACAGGGGCTTGACGCAGACCAGCACCTTCGGACTGTACAGCAGCCATCGATAATAAACCAGCTTTTGAAGAGTTTGATGCTGAACATGATATAAATCTTTTTGGTGGATATCCTCCCCCAGCTTATCCGCATACTCCATTCGAACACTTTTGCGGATTCCTTTTTTATAGATCAGGGTTTTTAATTTTTCAAACAAGGGAATACAGAGATTATCAAGGGGGCTGAGGTCATATATCAGGGTGTTTTCCAAGGAATCCTCGCTGATTAAACCGATGCCCCGCCGGATGGCCCGGCTGTGGCCGGTTACATTAAAATCCTCTCCGTCCAATAAAATCTGACCCTTTTCACGGGCTTGCTCGCCGGTTAATAACTCCAGGATGCTGTTGTTGCTTCTGCCGTGGGTATCCAGAATGCTGACCACCTCACCCCGCCGCAGAACAAAGGAAATGTTTTGCAGATATCTGGCGGAGACAGTATTAAAAACCAGCACCTTCGCTTCTTCCCAGTGGGACTTATGGCTGCTCTCTCTCTCGTCAACCCGGCCTGTCAGGATAGTAAGAGCAGTTTGCTCGTCGCATTCTCCTTTTTTGAAGGTGCGCACATTGCGCCCCTCCCGCATGATGAAGAGGCGGTCGCAGACCTTAAAGATCACATCCGGATCATTGTCTATGTATAAAAACGAAATGCCCTTTTCTTTCAATTGAAAGACCAGTTGATGGAAACGGTTCAGATCCAGGGTGCTTAAATAGCTGGAAAGGTTATTGAGAATGATTAAGCGGGCACCGGTGGCGTATCCCTTGACCAGTTCCACAAGACCGCACTCCAGCGGGGAAAGGGTCATGGCGCTGGCGCCCGGATCGATATCGATTCCGAACTCAGCAAAGATCCGCCCGGCCTGCTCCCTCAGCACCCGCCGGTTGATGAGGTATTTTCGAAAGCCTTTGCGGACCACAAAGATATTATCGGCAACGGAGAGGGAGAAGGTCAGCTTGGTTTTGTTTTCAACACTAACTACCCGGCCGGCGAAGGGGAGGGGAGCCTCGCTGTCCAAATCCACCAGTTCATCATTGTAATAAATCCGGCCATAGTCGATGCTCGACTGGCCGCAGAGGATGTTTGTGAGACAGGTTTTGCCCTCATCATTTAAGGAGAGCAGCCCCAAGATCTCCCCCTTTCGGATGGTGAGATTCAGATCATCCAGGCGGGGGATGTGGTTGACGGTTTTCGTCACATTTTCTAAACGGAAAATCTCGGTCTTCATCCCTTCAAACACTTCCGTTCCATCATCCGCTGTTTATTTTTTAATCAGGGGCAGGGTAATTTCAACCTCGGTGCCGATACCGGGCTGGCTGGTCAGATGGAGACCGTATTGTTCCCCAAACAGCAGCTTGATTCGGTTGTTTACGTTAAACATGGCGATGCCGCCCCGTCCTCCGGGTTTGGCCTCCTTGATTTCCTGGGGCGCCATCTTCAATTCCTGATTGAGCTGAATCAATTTTTCTTCAGGGATGCCCACCCCGTTGTCCTTTATCAGAATAATCAGCCGGGATTGAGTGGTTTCAACCTCCACGGTGACCGTGCCGGTTCCAAGCTTGCATTCCAGGCCGTGATAGATGGCGTTTTCCACGAGGGGTTGCAGGGTCAGCTTGGGCAGACGGTATTCCAAAACATTTTCGGCGCTGTTTTCCTCATATACCACGGAAAGGTTGATGCGGTCGCCAAATCGGAATTTTTGGATGATAAAGTAATTTTCGATATTCCCCAGTTCGTCCTCCAATGTGACCAAATTACCCACCTTGGATATGGTATATCGGAAAAAGGTGGCCAGGGCCTCGGTCATCTCGGCAATGTCGGTCAAGCCCTGACTGAGTGCCTCGCCCCGAATAGCCTCCAGGGTGTTGTATAGGAAATGGGGATTAATCTGGTTTTGCAGGGCAAGATACTCGGCCTGCCGCTCGCTGGCTTTGATGGCGTGGGGGCGGTCCACCTGTTCCTGCAGCCTTTTGATGGTTTTTTCCATCTCTACAGAAAGGGGAACCCGGATGCTTGAAAGCCCCTCCACGGTGTAGCCGTTGTTAAAAAGCCGCAGAGTTTTGGTGGTTCGGTTGAAGGGCAAAAGCACCAGACGATAAAAGCAGAAGCAGATCAGAATAAAAGCCGGCAGAAAGACCATTAAAAGAAAGGGCACACCGATTATTTTCTGGGGCGGGATCACCAGATAAACCATCATGAGAATCATAGCGGCGGCAAGCAGGGTCATTGCCCCAAAGCAGACCGCACTTCGCTTGGCAAGGGACCAGGGCTTTTTCATGAGACCCACTCCTTTCAGGACAGAGCGTATTGTAAAGTTAAATGAAAGTTGAGGACCCGTCAGCCTTTCTGGTACAATGCTTTTGTCACAAAACGCAGTACCTCCCGAAAGGAGACGAGTCCTCATGACAAAAGTATACCAGTTCAGCTGCCCGAAATGCAACAACAATCATTTATTCTATCGTTACGGCAAAGATT
>JAKOTC010000013.1 GCA_029776465.1 Bacillota bacterium | reverse complement strand
GGCGGGATAATTCCTATCCGAGAAAGGGGCTTCGCTATCCACACAGCTCTTGACGCAGCATCATCAGCAGTTTCTTTTCCCGGCGCGACACCTGAACCTGGGTCATGCCCAGCTGCCCCGCGGTTTGAGACTGCGTCAGGTTTTGAAAATAACGCAGCTGCAAAAGATGCCGATCTTCCGCGCCGAGACGCTGCATTAATTGATTAAGGGCCAGTTTGTCCGACACAGTCTCCTCCGGAGAACTGACCGCGATGTCCAATTCGGCAGGGGGGCTGTTGTCGTCCTCACCGACCGTCAGCGACATGGGCGGAAGGGCGGCGGAAAGGGCCTCTGCGGCTTCTTCGGGCTCGACCCCCAATTCTTCGGCAATTTCGGAAACCAGCGGCTCACGTCCGTAGAGAGTGGATAATTCCGCCCTCAAACGGGTGGCCTTCATGGATAATTCTTTTAAAGACCGGCCCACTTTGATGGCCCCTCCATCCCGGAAGAGGCGTTTAATTTCCCCCAAAATAGCCGGAACGGCATAGGTAGAAAACTTCCATCCCCGGCTGGGATCAAAGCTTTCTGCCGCTTTAATCAGCCCGATGCAACCCGCCTGATACAGGTCGTCATATTCGATGCCCCGTCCCTTGAAGCGGTGGGCTGCAGCATGAACAAGCCCCAGATTGGAGGTGATAAGATCGTCATTTCTGTTTGAGTTTGTCACATGATCACTCATTCTTTATCACGGCCGGACAGTTTTTTCTCCATGGTTACGGTGGTGCCTACTCCGGGTTTTGAAGTGACCTTCAGCCGATCCATAAAGCTCTCCATCACAGTAAATCCGAGCCCGGAACGCTCGCCCTCGGGAGCGGTCGTGTAAAGGGGCTCCATAGCCTTTTCAATGTTTTCAATTCCGCAGCCCTTGTCGGCGATTCGAATCGTTAGTTTGCGGTCGGAAGTAATGCGGGCATATATGTATATTTCGCCGATTTTGTCACGGTATCCGTGAACAATGCAGTTGGTGACTGCCTCTGAAACGGCGGTTTTAATATCTGCAATCTCTTCACAGGTGGGGTCCAACTGGGCGGCGAAAGCTGCAACCGCAACCCGTACAAAGGCCTCGTTGCTGGATTTGCTGGGAACCTTTAACCTCATGGAGTTTAAAATTTTCACAATTTATCAATCCTTCCTCATGATCTACATTTGACCAAACCGATCAGCTGTTCCTGAAGTTGGCCAGCTTTTCAAGCCCAGCAAGCCGCATTACTTTTCTCAAATGAGGCGGAATATGATCCAGTTCGCAAATGCCCCCGTATTCGTTCAGCAGGCGCCAGCGACCCATGACAAGGCCGATGCCCGAGCTGTCCATAAAGGTTACCCCGCCAAAGTCTAAAGTGAGCAGAAGCGGCCGATGGATATCGATGGCTTCATCGATTTCCTCTCTCAGCAAACCGGCCCGGTGGTGGTCAATTTCTCCTTCCAGGTATACAATCAGCTGATCACCGTCAACGTCTATTCTCATATTGTTTCCCTCCTGGATTTTTTTATACATATAAATTATTAAATAATAATTCCTCTATTTTCCACTATCATAATTCTTT
>JAKOTC010000209.1 GCA_029776465.1 Bacillota bacterium | reverse complement strand
CTGCTGATGCGCTTTTTAGAGGAACGCCTGGAAGTTGAAGCCATCACGGTGATGCTTCAAAAGGAGGCGGCAATTCGGATCTGTGCCGAGCCGGGCAGCCGGGAAGTGGGGGCAGTCAGCATCGCCGTCCGCTATTACAGCGATCCAAAGCCTTTGTTCGACGTTTCCAGAGGAAGCTTTTTTCCTCCGCCCAATGTGGATTCGAGGGTGATTCAGCTGAAAGTGCATAAAACGCCTCCCGTGAATCCTAAAGATGAAAAACTGTTTTTTCAGGTGGTAAAAGCCGCTTTCGGACAGCGCAGAAAGACCTTGTCCAACGCCTTGTCCGTGATTGCCGAAAAAGAAAAAATCAACCAAGTTTTACAAAAGGCAGACCTTTTACCCACGCTGCGGGCGGAGCAGTTATCCCTGGAAGACTTTTGTCGGATTAGTGATGCGCTAACGGAGAATTGAATCAAGACAGGGGGGAGCCGCATGGAGTTTACAACCCTGAAAACCCTGACCGACGGGATTATCGATCTTGTAGTGGAGTTTCATTATAATGGTCACGGCAATTATGGTGTCTTGCCGTTTTACAGATGTGGCATCTATCTGGCCGGAGCCCCAGTTAAGGTGGGGAATTTGACCCTTCGCATTCAACCAACCCGCCCCAATCCCCGTGAAATTGAACAGCTGCTGTATGAAGGCAACATAGGCTATAGTATTTTTGAACCTTACCGGGGAAAAGGGTATGCGGGAAGGGCATGCAAATTGGCCGCAAAAATCGCGCGGCAGCATGCCCTGACGGAATTACTTATTAATTGCAATGTGGAAAACAAAGCTTCCATGCGGGTGATTGAAAAACTGGGTGCTCAAAAAGTGAAGGAGTTTGACACACCGGCAAGCCACTTGGACGAAAATGATCCAACACCCCGGCGGGCTCAATTTCGATGGCGAATTGATGCGGAATAATAAGAAGCGGGTTCATAACCCCAAGCAGGGCTTAGAAAGGTTGGTTGTTCATGAAGGATTCATTTGACCGGTTTAAAAAACGAATGACGCAAAAAAATCTTCCTACCCTTTTGATTGTGCTGGGGGGCATTTCATTCTATTTCATCCTTCAGAATTTGAATCTCATATTTCAGGGGCTTCGTTGGGCGCTTTCTCTGCTGGCTCCCTTTATCATGGGCTTCGCTTTTGCCTATTTGCTGTACCCGGTAACGAGTTTTATTGAACTGCGTATATGTCAGCGGATTTGGCCGGCGCGGCCGGGGTTAAACCGGAAGCTGGGCGTTTTTACCGGGCTTTTGTTGGTAATCTTGGTTTTGCTGTCTCTGCTTTTGCTGGTTTTGCCTCAGACTATCGACAACATTACCATGCTGATTAATCAGCTTCCCACATATGTAAATAAGGTTATTGCAATTGTTAATGCCAAATTGACGGAGTTGGATTTGCAAGTAGATGTTTTTGATCAGTTCAAGCAAAACTCTCAGCAGCTGATATCAAAAATCACCCAGTACCTTATGAACTCGCTGCCCACCCTGGTGAACTTCTCCTCCCAGGTGACCTCCGGCATTACCAATCTGGGTATCGGAGTAGTTGCGGCTGTTTATTTGCTGCTGGGCAGAGAAAGGTTTAAGCGCCAAGCCAAAAAAGCTTTGTACGCTTTTACGAAGCCGACAACCGCCGAACATCTGATCGATATTACCCGGCTGGCCGATAAAACCTTTTCAGGATATATTACGGCGCAGCTGACAGATGCGGTTATCGTAGGCGCGCTCTCTTTTATCGGGTTATCCCTGATTCGGATGCCCTATGCGGCCTTAATCAGCACTATTTTGGGAGTCATGAACATTATCCCTTTCTTTGGCGTTATCATTGGCACAGTGCTGGCCTCTTTGATTATTTTAATTGCGGCTCCTCAAAAACTGATTATTCTTTTGATTTTCATATTTGTTTTGCAACAGATCGATGGAAATCTGATTAACCCCATGCTGGTAGGTGACCGGGTAGGGCTTCCGCCCTTCTGGGTTTTGGTGGCTATCGTAGTGGGAAGCGGCATTTTCGGTGTCATCGGCATGGTGGTAGGCGTACCGATTTTTGCGGCCATGTATGTGTTGCTGGATGGCCTGATTCACAGAAAGCTGGAAGAGAAAGAGGTGCCCGGCGAGCTTCTTATGGAAGAGCCCCGGCCCCCTCAGACAAAGCGGAAATTCGTCCGGCTGCCTGCCTGGATTCGTAAAAATATCAAAAAAACTAAGCTATTTAAGAAAGAAGACGATCCTAAACAATAAAAAATTTATAAATTGTATTGACTTTTATATCAGAATGTTTTATAATAATACAGTTATCCATCCGCAGACAGCAGGTGAAGCGATGGCTTCGTAATAGGAGACCGCCTGCCGAGGAAAGAAGCGATAAACGATTGTTTACTTGCGCTCTTTTCACGCTGTGGAAAGGGCGTTTTATCATGTTATGAATCCGTTATTCGGATTTCATGCTCATGTCAAGGAGGTGAAGGATTTGCCAAGCGAAAAAGTTTTAGCTCAAAAGAAGGAAATTGTCGCTCAGCTTGCTAAAAAGATGACCGAATCAGGGTCCGGCGTTTTGGTAGAGTACAAAGGCATCAATGTTGCTGATGATACCAAACTCCGCGCCAGCCTTCGTAAAGCTGGTGTAGAGTATACAGTTGTGAAAAACACGCTGTTGTCCAAAGCTGCTTCCGAGATCGGTTTTGAAAAGCTGGATGAAGTTCTTTCCGGAACCACCGCTCTGGCTCTGAACAGCACAGACCCGCTGGCTGCCGCCAAGATTTTGTGTGAATATGCTGAAAAGCATGAGAATTTCAAGATCAAGGCCGGTTTCATTGACGGACAGGTTATTTCCGCTGCTGATGTTGAGGCACTTTCCAAACTGCCTTCCAAGGAAGTTCTTATTGCGCAGGTTCTGGGAACCCTCAATGCTCCGATCACAAGCTTTGTCAATGTACTCAACGCCAACATCCGCGGTCTTGCCGTGGCTCTGCAGGCGATCGTCGACAAAAAAAGCGCATAATTCGAAATTATGCAGACCATGCCGCCTGACCGGAGGCGAAATTCCGGGAAACGCTGCATAAAGCGGCAAAATCTTAACCCAAAATTAAAATGGAGGTAAATTTATCATGGCTTCTGAAAAAGTTACTACCCTGATTGAACAGGTCAAAGCTCTTACTGTTGTTGAGCTCTCCGAGCTCGTTAAGGCTCTCGAAGAGGAGTTCGGCGTTTCCGCTGCTGCTCCCGTTGCTGTTGCTGCTGCTCCCGCTGCTGCTGCCGCTGCTCCCGCTGCTGCTGAGCAGACTGAGTTCACCGTCATGCTGATGAATGGCGGCGCTAAGAAACTGGATGTTATCAAAGTTGTTCGCGAAGTTGTTTCCGGTCTGGGCCTGAAAGAGGCTAAAGAGCTGGTTGACGGCGCTCCCAAGGCTGTTAAAGAGGGCGTTTCCAAGGCTGAGGCTGAGGAGATCAAGACCAAGCTGGAAGCTGCCGGCGCTAAGGTTGAGCTGAAGTAAGTTTCTATATTCGTATGGTTTCCGCTGATTACTCGGCGGCTACGATAAAACGGGGACGTGTGGGTAGCCGCACGTCCCCGTTTCATGTTATTCTATTAATTTCCGCGCGCTCCCGCCATGACAGTTTTTTTGCGTCACACCCGAGACTGCGGGGCGTTTATCCTCAAATAGGGAAACTGATTGAATCTGCTTAAAGCAAGAAAGCTGAGAACTATATACCTGTTCATATTGTTTTAGTTGAACCTGAGATTCCCCAGAACACGGGTAATATTGCCCGGACCTGTGCCGCCACCGGCAGTGTTTTACACCTGGTAGAGCCTTTGGGCTTTACAATTGATGATAAAAAGCTTAAAAGGGCCGGTTTGGATTACTGGTGGATGCTGGATATTCGGCGCTATTCCTCTTTGGAGGATTTTTTTGATAAAAACAGCGGGCCGTTTTATTATTTTTCTACGAAAGCGGCTAAACTATATACGGACCCGGTTTACTCGGAGGGGGCCTATCTGGTTTTCGGAAAGGAAACCGCAGGACTTCCCGAGACCTTGATTAAGGCAAATCTGGACACCGCTGTCCGCCTGCCAATGTTGGAGGAAGCCCGAAGCTTAAACCTGTCAAACAGCGAGGCTGTGGCGGTGTATGAAGTTCTTCGGCAGCACGGCTTTTCCGGGCTTTTAAAAACCGGAAAATTTGGCGGATAAGAGATGAAAAGCGGAAGGAGCCTTCCCCATTTTTTGCATCTTGACTATTGAAAAATAGAGAGTTTTGGGATATAATATGTATGACTCTTCGTTTGGAATTTAACAAACATTTTTGTCTGGGGAAACACGAAGAGAGTCTCTGCTTCTTAAACCACAAGAGACACTACCAGGCGTTTTTGGAACCCGCGTTTTCTGTATATTAATAGAGTGAAGAAAGGAAGACTTTTATGACCGGTTTGAACAAGAAATCCATTGAAGACATTGAAGTAGGCGGCAAACGAGTATTGGTTCGCTGCGATTTCAATGTTCCGATTAGCGGCGGTGTTATCAGCGACGACAAAAGAATTGTAGAGTCCCTGCCCACAATTAAATATCTGCTTTCCAAAGGTGCAAAGGTTGTTCTTTGCTCCCATCTGGGCAGACCCAAGGGCGAATTTAATATGAAGTACTCACTGGCTCCTGTGGCAACCCGTTTATCCGAGCTGCTGGGAATCCCGGTGGCCATGGCCAAGGACGTGATCGGTGAGGACGCTCAGGCCAAAGCGGCCGCCTTAAAAGACGGTGAAGTGCTGCTGATCGAAAATGTTCGTTTCCATGCTGAGGAAGAGAAGAACGATAAGACCTTTGCGAAAGCACTGGCCTCTCTTGCCGAAATTTATGTCAACGATGCCTTCGGCACCGCTCACCGGGCCCATGCTTCCACCGCCGGTGTGGCTGAATTTTTGCCCGCCGTCTGCGGTTATCTGATTCAGAAGGAAATTTCCATTATGGGCGGCGCTCTGGAGAACCCCAAACGTCCCTTTACTGCGATTCTGGGCGGCGCCAAGGTCTCCGATAAAATCGGCGTGATTAAGAGCCTGCTGGATAAAGTGGATATCCTGGTTATCGGCGGCGGTATGGCTTATACCTTTGTCAAGGCGCTGGGCGGAAATGTCGGCGATTCTATCTGCGAACACGATAAGTTTGACCTTGCCAAAGAGCTGGTTTACAAAGCCATCACCAAGGGCGTTCGCATTATGTTGCCCATCGACACCGTAGTTGCCGATCAATTTGCCGCAGATGCTAAGGCTTCCCTGACTCCCACCTACTCTATTCCCGAGGGACTTCAGGGTATGGATATCGGTCCCAATACCATCGAGATTTTCTCTAACGCCATTAAGAGCTCTGCAACCGTAATCTGGAACGGTCCCATGGGCGTATTTGAGTTTGAGAATTTCGCGAAGGGTACCGAAGCGATCGCCAAAGCTGTTGCCGAATCCGGTGCTGTTTCCATCATCGGTGGCGGTGATTCCGCTGCAGCGGTTGAAAAACTTGGCTTCGCTGATAAAATGACTCATATCTCCACCGGCGGCGGCGCTTCTCTGGAATTCCTTGAAGGACTGGAGCTGCCCGGTATCGCCTGCCTGCAGGACAAGTAAAATCCCAGCCGACCGTTGAAAGGATTGAATAATTTGAATAAAGCACTGCGTCCGGCGGTCATCGCCGGCAACTGGAAAATGAATAAAACCCCTTCCGAGGCCAAAAAGCTGGTGGAAGAGCTGGTGCCACTGGTGAAAGATGCCGGCTGCACCGTGGTTATCTGCCCGCCCTTTGTGGACCTGTCGGTGGCTCTCGAAGCAACCAAAGGCACCAACATTAAAGTGGGCGCGCAAAACTGCCACTATGAAAAAAGCGGCGCTTTTACCGGCGAGGTTTCCGCCTCCATGCTTAAGGAAATGGGCGTTGAATATGTTATCATCGGCCACAGCGAGCGCCGCACCTATTTCGGGGAAACCGATGTTACCGTCAACAAGCGCACTAAGGCTGCGCTGGCAGAAGGCTTAAAGGTTATTCTCTGTGTAGGTGAAACCCTGGAGCAGCGGGAGCAGGGCATTACAGCTGAATTGGTGGCAATGCAGACAATCATTGCTCTTAACGGTGTTTCTGCCGAGGAGATGAAAAATGTCATCATCGCCTATGAACCGGTTTGGGCCATCGGAAGCGGCAAAACCGCGACTTCTGCCCAGGCCAATGAGGTGAATGCCGTGATCCGCGCCACTCTTGCCAAGCTGTATGGTGAAGCGGTTGCCGACGCGACCACCATTCAATACGGCGGATCCATGAATGCTGCCAATGCGGCTGAACTTTTGAGCCAGCCCGATGTGGACGGCGGCCTGATCGGCGGCGCTTCCCTCAAACCCGCAGACTTTGCCGCTATTGTCGCGGCTGCAAAATAATCCGGTTACCTTGAAAGGGTAAAAGAAAGGTCTATATGAAAAAACCGATTGCATTGATTATTATGGACGGCTTTGGCTTGAACCCCCAAAAAGTCGGGAACGCCATTGTCGGCCATACCCCCAACCTGGATAAACTTTTCGCCACCTATCCCCACACCCAGATCGGCGCGTCCGGCATGGATGTGGGCCTGCCGGATGGGCAGATGGGTAACAGCGAAGTGGGTCATACCAATATCGGCGCAGGCCGCATTGTGTATCAGGAACTGACCCGCATTTCAAAAGAAATTACCGACGGTAGCTTTTTCTCAAATCCCGCTTTGAAGGCTGCCATGACCGCCTGCAAGGAAAAGAACACCGCCCTCCATCTGGCGGGTCTGGTTTCCGACGGCGGTGTACATAGTCACAATTCCCATCTTTACGCTTTGCTGGAGATGGCCAAAAGAGAGGGTCTGTCCAAGGTCTATGTTCATTGCCTGATGGACGGAAGAGATGTTTCTCCCACCTCCGGTAAGGGCTATATTGAAGAACTTCAGGCTAAGATTGCGGAAATCGGTGTGGGAAAGATTGCGACCCTGATGGGCCGCTATTACGCCATGGACCGCGAACTTCGTTGGGATCGGGTAGAAAAGGCTTATGCCGCCATGGTTTACGGGGAGGGAGAAACCGCTTCCGACCCTGTCCAGGCGATGCAGGACTCTTATGACAGAAACATCACGGATGAATTTATTGTTCCCACCGTGATTACGGGAGGCGGTAAGGTATCGAAAGACGATTCCTTTATCTTCTTCAACTTCCGTCCCGACCGGGCTCGTGAAATTACCCGCACTCTGGTGGATGATGATTTCGACGGATTCCAGCGCAGATATGGCCGCTTCCCTCTGCATTATGTCTGCATGACCTCTTATGACAAAACCATGCCCAATGTGTCCGTGGCCTTCCCGCCCCAATCGATGGTCAACACTATGGGCGAATACATCTCCAAGCAGGGCATGACTCAGCTTCGGATTGCCGAATATACCAAGTATGCCCATGTTACCTTCTTCTTTAATGCAGGCACCGAAACGGTTTATCCCGGAGAAGACCGTCTGCTGATTGACACCCCCGATGTGGCGACCTTTGACCTCAAGCCGGAAATGAGCGCTTATGAGGTGACCGACGCCGTGATTGAGCGGATTGAGAGCGGCAAGTATGATTTCATCGTTCTCAACTATGCCAACTGCGATATGGTGGGTCACACCGGTGTTTTTGATGCGGCGGTCAAAGCGGTTCAAACGGTGGATGAGTGTGTGGCAAGAGTGGTCGAAGCCGTTCGCAAGGCCGGCGGCATCAGCTTGATTACAGCCGACCACGGCAACGCCGATCAAATGGTATATGAGGATGGCTCCCCTTTCACCGCCCACACCACCAACCCGGTTCCGGTGATTGTGGTGGATTATCCCTGCCAGCTTCGCCAAAGCGGGGGCTGCTTAGGCGACATTGCCCCAACACTGCTGGATATTATGGGGCTTGAACAGCCCAGTGAAATGACAGGGAAAACCCTGATCGTGCATTAATATATAGCGCGCTTATAAAAGGCAAAAATTTTAATGAAGAACGGACGAGCGAGAGCTCGTCCGTTCTTTGTTTATCGGCAGAAGACGGAAGCGTTACAGCGATATTCGTTATTGACAAAGCCTGAGAGTTGGTATACTATAAGACCATCATATCATTGAAAGGGTTTATGAGATGGACACTTCGAAATACCTGAATATGATTCTTTCCGCTCCCTGCTTTTCCCTTGAATATGACGGGAAGTCCGCATTTTTAAAAGTGGACTCCTCTGAGACAATGGGGGAAAAACACATCACCCAATACACCCTTGACGACTCCTTAAAAATTACCAGAGAGGTTACATTCTATCCTGAACACCATGCGCTGCGCTGGGTGCTTTGGCTGGAAAATCCCTCCGACCGGGAAAGCAGGATTGTGGCCAATCTGCGTGACTGCGATGTTATGCTTCCTATTTCCGGGGACTTTACCAAAGGCGAAGTT
>JAKOTC010000012.1 GCA_029776465.1 Bacillota bacterium | reverse complement strand
CCATCTTCATTCTTTCCGCCATGGTCAGAATTGTATTATATATCTCCGCTTCCGAAACGGTTACCACTTCATCCACAAGTTTGGAGCAGATTTCATATGTAAGGGTGCCCGGACGTTTGACGGCGACACCGTCCGCAATGGTGTTTGCAGTAGCCAGGGGACAAATTGAACCCGCACGCATGGACTGCTTCATACAGGCGGCATTTTCCGGTTCCACCCCGATGATTTTAATGGCGGGGTTGATGGATTTTGCCGCCAATGCGATTCCTGAGATCAGACCGCCTCCTCCCACAGGGACAAGAATAGCGGTGCAATCGGGCATTTCCTCCAGAATTTCAAGGGCGATGGTACCCTGGCCGGCAATGATCAGGGGGTCGTCAAAGGGATGGACAAAAACCTGTCCCTGAGCCTGAGCGATCTCTACCGCCTTGGCATAGGCATCGTCATAGGCATCCCCGTGCAGTACCACATCAGCCCCATAGGAGCGGGTGGCTTGAACCTTGTAGAGGGGAGCACCTGCGGGCATGACCACCGTGGCGCGGATTCCCAGTTTCGCGGCCGCCAGCGCAACCCCCTGAGCGTGGTTGCCTGCGGAGGAACATATGACGCCCCGCTTTTTTTCCTCATCGGTTAAAGACATGATTTTGTTGCCTGCGCCACGCACTTTAAAAGACCCGGTGTTTTGCAGATTCTCCGCTTTCAGATAAAAATCCTTTTGTCCGCCGAAAAAAGAGGGGGGCGCGGGAACGATATCGGTGTGGCTGATGATTCCCTTCAAGGATTTTCTGGCGTTCTCCACCATTTCCAGTGTGACGGACTGAATGGACTCTACGGATTGTGGCATGATCTTTCATTCTTTCTTGTTGTGAGATCGGCCCAGAGGGCGCGGAGCATTGAGATTAAACCTTCCGCGGCTATCCGACTGTCCATGGAAGCTCCCCGCTTGGCAGCCGCCTGAGCCGGGGTGGCTGGAATATGGACAAATCCTGCCGGGATGTCGAGGTTTTGCAGTTTCAGCATATGTAGGGTACTGAAGAGAATATGATTGCAGACAAAAGTTCCGGCGCTGGGTGAGATGGCTGCCGGAATCCCTGACTGTTTACAAGTTTCCACCATTGTCTTGATGGGCAGGGTGGAAAAATATCCGTCGGGCGCCCCTTCCACAATGGACTGGCCTGTGCGCAGAACTCCCTCGTTGTCGGGCAGAGAGGCTTCATCCAGATTAATTCCGATGCGCTCGACCGAGAGTTCGGTCCGGCCCTCGGCCTGCCCCAGCATGACAATAGCATCGGGCTGATGCTTTGCAATCAGCCCGCGCATTCGTTCGACTGAACGGTCATAAACGGTTGGAAGCTGTTCCTTAATGATTTGTATATTGTCGATGGATTCAGGCAGCAGCGCCATAACTTCCATGGAGGAATTGGTGGTGCCGCCTCCAAAGGGGTCAAAACAGGTGATCAGGACTTTCAATTTTCAACCACTCCCGCTCGATCAATTCGAAGGATTACAAAACCATCAATGGTGGTATATTTGACAAAGTTATCATATTCCGAAACTTTTTTTCCGGGCGGCAGTCCGGAAACGGGAGAGGGAATAAACCATGCTTCCATCACCGGGGCCCCCTCCAGGGCAGGGCGAAACCACTTGTTTCCGGCCAAGACTTTGGCGCGGATCGCCTCTCCGCTGTCCTGATTCCAATGAATTTCCAATCGGGCAGGAAGTTCTTTTTCCAGCGCCAGAGAGGGAGTGCCTTTCTGAGGGTTGGATTGCAGGCATCCCTTTGCCCAGTCCAGCAGAACTTTTTCCAACAGCTTGGCGCCTTCCCGGGCGGCCAGCTGGTTGACATTGTCCATGGTAAGGCCTGTGATATCCAGAGGGGCGCTTTTGGCGATATAATCTCCCGCATCAAATTCGGGACTTACCCGGTGGACGGTGACCACCAGGGGGATCCCGTCCAGTATTTGATATTGCATGGGCGCCCCGCCGCGATACCGGGGAAGGTCGGCGGGGTGCATATTGATAAAAAGTTCAAAGCGCCGGATGACCTCGGGGCTGACCTTTTGGTCAAACTCCATCATCGCAGCCGCGTCAGGGGAGAGGCTGTCCAAGAAGGCCAGTCCTTCGGGGGAATTAATTTTCCCGGTATATACAGGCAAACCCAGCATACGGGCCATGATTTCCACAAGCCGATCGTTTTCTCCGTTATATCCGGAAGTGACCACACCTACCAGTTCGTAATACTCCTTTAAAGGGGAGGAGGCAGCCAGTTTTTCCAGCCCCCGCCCGCCTAAGCGGTCACACCCGATAAAAACAAGGCGCTTTTTCACGGTCACACTCCTTTCTTAGGACACCACGAAAAATCTTTTAGGATTATTATATCACAAAATGCGCCTTTGGAACAGAAGGGGAAAATAAAAATGGGACGCTTTGTCCCGCCGAAAAAGCATATAAATTTATTTCAAAACAAATTCCCCGATGAATTGGCAGATAGTTTTAATATCCACATTTCCGATAAATTCTAATTTCACTTTGCCCAGACCGCTGAACCACAGTTCCAGCTCACTGTCCAAATCAAAAGTTCCTGCGGTTTCAACCGAAAAAGCCTGAATTTTTGCATAGGGCAGAGAAGTAAAATCCTTCTTCTTGCCGGTCAGACCCTGCACGTTAACGGCAATGATCCGTTTGTTGGTGAAGACCACGGTGTCCCGGATTGCCTGAAAGCTCATCACGACCTGTTCGTCCCGTATTAAAAGAGCCCCGACCAGTTCGGCACCGGCACTGTTTGCAATGGGTTTCAGTTTAAATACGCTGCCATTTTGAAAATCAATCATAATTCCTTACCCCTTTATATTTTACCATTTATACTATGTACAATGATTTGGAATTAATCATGTTGGCAATAAGTTCGTGCTGCCGGCGGCCTTGTGCCATGCTTTTTAAGGGATAACATAGCACCTTGGCGCCGACAGCACGGATAAGTTTAATGAGATCGCCTTACAGAGAAAACAAGATGGGGCATGTCTACGCCTCGATAGTGTTTTGTGAATTTCCCGTACAAGGTCATGCCGTTTCTCTTGGCGACGTTTTGAGAGGGGAGGTTGGTATCCCGAATAATGGAATAGACCTCGTCTGCTTTTAGGTGATGAAAGGCGTATTCCTTACAGGCAATCGCCGCTTCGGTGGCATAGCCTTGATGCCAATAGGCTTTTTGAAACAAATAACCAACCTCAAGCACTTGCTTGTCTTCCCAGTTTTGCATGGTCAGTCCGCACTGTCCGATCATTTCGTTGTTTTCTTTCAGAATCACCGCCCACAGCCCAAAGGCGTATTCGGCATACCTTTGAATCTACCTGTTCAGCCATTCCTGAACCTCTTGGTCAGAAAAGGGGCCTTCATAGGCATACATGACCTCGGGATCCTGTAATATTTTGCACAAGTTATCATAATCGGATGGTTGCATTTCTCTCAGATAGAGTCTTTCGGTTTCTAATATTATGTTATTTTTCATAAATTCACTTTCTTGTATGTCCCGCATAGAGTAGGCTCGGGTCGGTTTTCAGCGGCAGCCAGGTGCGCATCCAGCCTTTGCCCCGATTGTTCCAGGTATAATAGGGAACGGCGGTCATGGTTGTTTTGCCTACCCGGATATCCATCACAACAGCGCCGTTTGCGAAATCGGCCCTGCGCAGAACCGCTTGAAAATCCGGAGAGAGGTAGAGTAGCTCGGGCTCGCAGTTATTGTCGGCCTGCTCGAAACAGTAGACCAGCGGACCTCTGGCCACCACGGCCATCCCCTTCACATCCTCCACCAGCTCACTGGCGGTGACCAGCCGTGCATTCATCTCCATATGGTATTCCAGCGTCTGCCCCGCTTCGGCTTCAATGGTGAAATAGCCGTCCTGAGTCAGGGTCGCGCCGGGCAGAGAGGCGCTTCGGCACCAGCCGGGCAGGCGAACCTTCAGCGTAACCTTTTGTCCCGCATCACCATCCAGCATGATCTTGACTTTGCCCTCCCAGGGGTAGTTGGTCTCCTGCTGCAGGGTGAAGGTTTTGCCCTCTACCTCCAATGAAACGGAGGAGGTGGCAAACTGATTCACGATGATCGTGCTGCCCTGCTGAGCATAGAAATATTCGCCTACCGAGGGGATAAAGCGGGCAAGGTTGGAGGGGCAGCAGCTGCAGCGGAACCACTCCGACCGCTCTTTTACTCCGTTGGTCTGCATGGGGTTGCCGTAGAAGAAGTGCTTTCCGTCCAGCGCTATGCCGGAAAGAACACCGTTATAAAGCTCCAGTTCCACAATGTCGGCAAACTTGGCTTCGCCGGTGAGCAGATTCATCCGGTGGTTGAAATAGACCATGCCGATCTGGGCGCAGGTTTCGCAGTAGTTGTCCACAATGGGCAGCCAGTAATCCCGTTCAAACCCCTCATTGCGCTTATCGGGGCCGATGCCGCCGGTGACGTACATATTTTTGTTGGCCAGATTGTCCCAGATGCGAAGGACAACCTTCTTATAGTCCTCCTCATCCAGTTCCCGAGCCAGGTCAGCCACGGCGCTGTAATAGTACATGGCGCGGACGGCATGACCGGAGACCCGGTCCATCTCCCGGACAGGCTTGTCATCCTGGCAGTCCACAGGTCCGTTCAGGAAGATATCGGTGTCCCAGAAACGGCCTCTGCCGTGTCCGTGTCCCCGTTCCTCAATCAAAAACCGTGCAAATTCCAAATGCTTTTGTTCTCCGGTCAAAGCAGCCAGCTTGACCAGCGCCAGCTCGGGCTCTTGATGCCCCACCACCCAGTGGCGCTTTCCTTCCCCGAAGAGGGACTCCATATGCTCGGCGGCTTTGATGGCAATCTCCAGTAGGTTCTTTTCTCCGGTGGCGCGGTAGTAAGCGATGCCCGCTTCGATCAGGTGTCCGATGCAATAGTCCTCATGCCGCTCCATATCCGTCCAGCGCTTGTCCGGCCCTGTCAGGGTGAAGTAGCTGTTGATATACCCGTCCTCCCACTGGGAAGCGCCGATGCGGGCAATCAGGGCATCAGCGTCGGCTTTCAGCGCCGGGTCCGGGTGATTATGCAGGGTATAGCCTGCGCCCTCTAACACCTTGTAGACATCGGAATCGTCAAAATAGATGCCTACGTGGCCGCCCTCGCCCATCCGGCCCTCCCGAAGGGCTTTGGCCGCTTTGTCAAAATTGGCATTCCGCCCGGTTTCCTCGCATTTTTCCATGGCATACCGAAGGGTGGTATCGGCGTGATTATTAATTCGAGGGGACCAGAAGGAATCGGAAAAATGAACGGATGAAAAGGGAATCGGCTGGATTTTTGGATTATTCATAATGACCTCCTGTTAAACATGAACCGTTTTTGTATAAGGATCATTGGCCATGAATGCTTCATACATGGTTTGCTTTTTGCCGGGCATGGCGCCGATGGCTTCATCATCCCCGTAATCACTGAAGATAAAGCCTCCTTGGGGAGTGGCCCAATGCTTTAATAAAAGGGCTGCTTCCTCTCGGATGTAATCATCGTTTGCAAAGGGCAGGGTGTGCTGAATATCACAAAGGGAGGAAAAGCAAACCTTTCCGGCAAATTTCCTGCCGATTTCTTCAATTCCCAGTGTGCGTGGCTGCTGGAGGTTTAGGACATTGACCCCGATCTCAATCAGAGAGGGAATAATTTCGTTGATTTTGCCGCAGCTGTGCATCCAGACATGCCAGCCCGCCTGGTGACAGGCATCAAAAATCCGCTTGTAACGGGGCTTGAAAAAAGAGTCCCACATCTCTTTGGATATAAAGCAGGCCAGCTCGGTGCCCCAGTCATCGGTAAACTGAAGGCAATCAATCTCACTTCCCATTTCTTTAGAGAGCATGGAAATCACCGCAATATCATAATCCACAATTCTGTCCGCCAGTTCTCCCAGCTTTTCGGGTTCCAGATATAAGTCCTTCAGCGTGTTGGCAAAACCCCGCAGAGCGTGTAGCCTTTCGAACAACAGCATGAAGATAAAAGCCTTGCGGTACCGGTCGCCTGCGGTTTTCAATCTCTCCCTGGCTTTTATCAGAATGGCTGGATCATTGGGGTTGGGAAATTTATAGTTTTTGTAGGCCTCCCAGTCTGATAGCGGGTGGTGAGTGACCAGCCCCATGTTTTTCACATCGGATCGT
>JAKOTC010000208.1 GCA_029776465.1 Bacillota bacterium | reverse complement strand
TTAAATCTTTTCCTTAACTCTTGCCGACTTGCCCACACGATCACGCAGGTAGTACAGCTTGCTGCGGCGAACTTTACCTTTACGAACAACGGAAACCTCACCAATGTTGGGTGAATGAACCGGGAAGACACGTTCTACGCCGACACCGTAAGAAATACGGCGGACAGTAAAGGTCTCAGAAATGCCGCTTCCCTTTCTTGCAATCACTGTTCCCTCGAAGTGCTGGGTTCTAACGCGCTCGCCTTCTTTGATACGAACTGCAACACGAACCGTATCGCCGATTTGGAATGAGGGAGCATTTTCCTTCATCAAGGGCTGAGTCATGATTTTCAAAGCATCCATTTGAATTTTCCTCCATTATTTCCGGCATTCATTCGCTTTGCGTTGCTTTGAAACGCACAAGCCAGAGGAATACCTGCTTCTTTGTCATGCATGCAGAGCAGGTCACTTGCGTGACAACGAACACCCGGCCGTTTCCGAGCGGCCTACACAAATGCTGAATTATTATACCACAAGTTCCTTCGAAATGCAATAGCAAAAGCCAAATATTTAATATCAGATTGCGAAATCTTGACAAATTTTTGCCGGATATTTGCCGGATATTCTGCTTTTCCTTTTTAATGCATACATTTTTACCCGGAGATCAGTTTATATTGATGGAATAGTCGGCTTGTGATATAATGAAACCGTTGATAAAATTTAACCAATCATATGAAGTTGCAAAATATCCTGCCAGCAGCTTTAGAGGAATCTTTAATCGGCAGATATCTCTGCATGGATTCACGCGGCTTTTGCCGCAGAACTTATATGGGCGTCATACTGAACTCTCATAATTGATCCTCTCTTTATGACTCAGATTGGTATACACTTCTGGAAAGGCGGAAATCAAATATGAAAATTGTGGTTTTGTGCGGCGGACTCAGTATGGAGCGCAATGTTTCCATCTCCAGCGGAACTTTAATTTGCAAGGCCCTCCGTGCACTTGGACATCAGGCAGTTTTGGTCGATATGTTTTTTGGTCTTGAGGAAATGGATACGCCGATTGACAGAATCTTCGATGAGTTGCCCGAGCTGAAGGAAGTAAAGGTTGAGGAAAAAGAACCGGATTTGGAGGCAGTAAAGCGCTCTCGGATTTGGAAAAGCCGCAGCATGATCGGCAAGGGTGTCTTAGAGCTCTGCCAGCTGGCGGATGTGGTATTTCTGGGGCTGCACGGCGCCTGCGGCGAGGACGGCCGCATCCAGGCAGCGCTGGACCTGCTGGGCGTTCCCTATACGGGAAGCGGCTATCTCGGCAGTGCCATTGCCATGGATAAACACCTGACCAAGCAGCTGTTGTCCCTGGCCGGCATAAGAACTCCCAAATGGAGCAAAGTCACCTACACTCAGGAAGAAATCCCCTCCATTGCCGCCAACGCCGCTTTGCCCTGTGTTGTAAAGCCCATTGACAGCGGTTCCAGCATTGGGGTTTCCATCGCCACCAGCAAGGAGGAACTGGAGGCGGCTCTGCGCGACAATCTGAAGCTGGGCTGCGTGATGATGGAAGAGTATATCCGGGGCCGCGAAATCTCTGTAGGGGTGCTCAACCAAAGCAGCCTTCCCCCTATTGAAATTATCCCCAAAGAGGGCTTCTATGATTACAAGAATAAATATCAAGCCGGGGCAACCCTTGAAATCTGCCCCGCCCCCATCGACCCCGAAATTGACAAAAAGCTGGGAGAGGCTGCTCTCAAAGCCCATCAAACGCTGGGTCTTTCCACCTATTCACGCTCTGACTTTATTGTGGACGAAAAAGGGGAGATTTATTTTCTGGAGATCAACACCCTGCCCGGCATGACCCCCACCAGCCTGATCCCACAGGAAGCTGCGCAGGCCGGGATTGAATACAACGCTTTGTGTCAGATGATTATCGACAGCGCAGTGAGGGATGTGAAGTAGATGAAAGCTTTCAAGGTTCGAGAAGCGTTAAATGCCGTAGGGGGACGGTTCTACGGGGAGGAAGCTGCACTGGACAAGGAGATTTCCTTTGTCACCAGCGACAGCCGGAACGCCGGGCCGGGCTCCCTCTTTGTGGCCTTCAAAGGCGCTCGGGCGGATGGGCACGCCTTTATCGCTCCCTGCCTGAGGGAGGGCGCCGTCTGCTGTATCAGCGAGCGTCCGCCCGTATCCGAGGAGGAAACGCCCTGTATCGTAGTGGAATCCTCTCTTCGCGCCATGGGGGATCTGGCCTCATGGTACCGGAGCTTTTTTGAAATTCCGGTGGTGGGCGTCACCGGCAGCGTGGGCAAAACCACCACCAAGGAGATGATCGCCGCCGTTTTGTCCCGGCGTTTCAACACCCATAAAACCCTGAAAAATTACAACAACGAGCTGGGTGTTCCCCAGACGATTTTACAGCTGGATCCCCGGCATGAAGCCGCCGTGATTGAGATGGGCATCAGCAATTTCGGAGAGATGAGCCGGCTGACCCAAATGGTCCGCCCGGACATTGCAGTCATCAGCAATATCGGCTATGCGCACCTTGAATTTCTTTCCGATCGGCAGGGGGTTCTGAAGGCAAAATCCGAGATTTTTGAATCCATGTCCCAAGATAAGCTGGCCGTTCTCAACGGGGACGACGACCTTTTAAAAGACCTTCAGCCCGGCATGCGCAGGCTGGTTTACGGCTGTCACGGTGATTTTGATTTTGTGGCCAAGGAGATCCGCAACCTGGGCGAAGACGGCATCAGCTGCGTGATCCGCCACCACGATCGTGAGTTTTCCGTGCTGATTCCGGGCTTTGGAACCCACATGGTTTACGCCGCTCTTGCGGCCACAGCCGTCGGATATGCGCTGGGGATGACCGATAAGGAAATCGCCTCCGGCATTGAAACTTATCAGACCGTGGGCAGCAGGGCCAAGGTGATCCAAGGCCAATCCGTTACCGTCATCAGCGACTGTTATAACGCCAACCCCACTTCCGTCCATGCCGCCATCGAGTCTCTGCGGATGTTGGACGGCCGGCGGGTCTGTATTCTGGGTGATATGCTGGAGCTCGGCTCCGAAGAAGAGGCGTTGCACGCCCAGGTGGGAAAACAGGCGGCGGAAGCGGGAATCGAATCC
>JAKOTC010000207.1 GCA_029776465.1 Bacillota bacterium | reverse complement strand
TGCCATAGGCGATGATAATGCGGTCGGGTTGAAATCCCAGTTCATCCAGATGGTCGGGATAATAAATATCCCCGCCGATGGCCAGATTCAACAGCGAGGCTTCCCAGAACCGGGCAAGCTGAACGGGATAGGAGGAAGAGGGACGGCGGGCACTGAAGCCCTGTGTAATGGAATCGCCGAGCACCAGCAATTTTTTCTGATAATCAGGAGCCGGAAGGGCAGAGGCATCGAACCGGATATTCTTCAGTTCAATCTCAACCAATTGGGGCAGGTAGATGGTGATCCGTTTTTCCCCGGATTGCTCAAACTGTATGGAGATATTGCCACTTTCCAAATCGGCCAACTCAATGGTCTGCACAAAAACCTGATCCACATAGACATCAAAGCTGGCCCAATTGCGGGCGGCATACAGAATACGATACTCCATCGTGAGGGTGGAGGCGGAAGAGACAACATCCAGGCAGACGCCAGCCGGGCAAAAACAGCGTTTATACCAGTTTGGCTCTTTCTTATATGAATTCAGCTGCTTTTCGGTAAACCGCTGGGGTTTCAGCCAGCCGTCACACTCCTCAACCCGGAGGCAGTTTTTAAAAAAAGATTTTTCGTCCATCATCTTCATCCATCCTTATGCCATATTTCCGAGGCTGTTTATTTCAGGCCCGGTTCACTGCAGCATGCCTTGACGGCTTCTTTATACTCTTCCCGTGTCATGGTGGCGTTGAGATAATCCAGCAGAGCATTTGCGGATATTCTGGCAGGCAGATCCAGATAAGCCGCCAGCTTCCTGCGGTTTTCTGCCGCCATGGGCTGACCGGCCAAACCATCCTCCATCATGTCCGATTTCGTGATGGGGAAGGGATTGATACCGGGAGCAGGGGTGGCGCCGGCTTTTAAAAGAGATTGAATGATGAGCTCACTCGATAATCCTTCCACGCCCAGCTTTCCCTCTTTTCCGGGCTTTGACTTGCGTTTTTCTTTTCCGTAAACGTCCGGCGCATAGGCATGTTTGATCAGGGATTTGTCAATCCCGGTCAGACATCCGCCGAGGTAAGACCGAATCTGAAAGCCGGCCCTGTCACTGTCGGTGAAAATAATAACGCCGCGTTTTTTGGCCATGTCGCGGATCATTTTCATCTTCTCGTCATTGGTGTAAAGGGCAAACCCGCCGGTTTCGATGATCAGCGCGTCCACCAGACCGGAGAGCTTGATTTTATCATATTTTCCTTCTACCAATATGACCTCTTTGATCTTAATCATGCTTTTCCTCTCAATAAATCTGTCAAAAGGGTTACCAAAATCAGTTCGGGCGGCAGAGCGCTGCCTTTTAATTTTAAGTCTGCATCACAAATCAGCTGGAGAGAAGCCCCAACCATCTGAGAGGACAGCTTGGAAGCTTCGTTCCAGGCATTCTTGAGCTTGAAATCCATCCCTGTATAGCCAAAGACCTTTACAGCTTCATTAAAGGAGATGCCCGATTCAATGGCCACCGCAGCCTTATATAAGTCGCTGTATACCGATCCCATGGCGGCCACGATCATAATCGGCTCGGTGTTCATTTCCATTAGAATGGTCAGCTTTTGGAAGGCGGCGGAATAGTCTCCGCGCATCAAAAGCTTTATCATATCAAAGACGGAAGCCTCAAGGTTGACAACAATCATGGCGTCCAGGTCTTTGGAGGTAATGGTTCCACCGGCGGCATAGGCTCCCAGCTTGGCTGTTTCATTTTCAAGCTGGGTCATGTCCGAATTGCAGAGCATGATTAACTTATAGGCAGTATCGTTGTCGATTTCAGCATTATAGGGCTTTAAGCGGCTACGGATAAATTTGACCAGATCGCTTTTTGAACGGGTCATCAGTTCAGCGCAGACCCCTTTGTCGGCAGCCAGCGCCATCAGCTTTTTCCACTTTGCCGATTTTTTGGTGTCGGCTGATTCGGCAGCCTGGAGGATGAGCTGAGTGGTGTTGGGTATGTCGTCTATCAGCTTGATAAAAGTATTCCAGTCGTCCTTCAGTTTGTCAGCATCAAAATCGGTAATTGTAATGGAACGGTATTCGGCGATAGCAGGAAAAATCTCAAGGTCTTCAGCAAGGCTTGCCACATTTAGGGATGAACCGGAGAGGACAAGAGCATCAAAACTCCGCGCGGATTTATCCACTGCTTTATCCAGAAGCAATCGGGCATATTTCTTTTTGAGGTATTCCTCGTTTCCGGCCAGCAGCCACAGGCCCCCCAAAGGACCGGCCTTGATTCGTGTATTTAATTCCGATTCATTGGTGATGCGCATAGCAAACTCCTTTCACTCTATCACCGAACAGTTGCCGCTTTTCATTTTTATTATACTGATATCGTCATTTTTAGCAAGGTAGATGGTTTGATCCGTACTGTTCAGGTAGGGCAATCCCTCTGCGGAAAGCAAGACCGAGGGGATTGAGGCGGACAGCTGCAGATTTTTGATGTCCGAGCTGCTGGGGAAGATGAGAAAATCGGCTTTTACAGCGGAGAGATAGGGATAATCGGTAATTAAAACCGTTTTATCGTTTTGGGTTAAAAAGATGTAGTAATCCCCATTCCGACGGTAAGCTGTCAACAGGGTGTAGCTGTCCAGACGGTAGCGTATCGGCGAGTCTGCATACTCGATATAGCTGCCGGTAAAGTAATTCGCCAGCCTTTGGCCGGGTACCGCGGCAGCCTGGCAGACCATATCGCTTACAATGGGGTTGTCTTTCAACATGTATTCCTCGTCTGTGCCGAGATAGAGGCTAACCTGACGGATGCCCAGGCTTTTCAGATACTGGGTTATATCATAGGAGAGAGAATATTCATGATTCCCTTGAATGACAACTGTATGCCCCGGGCGGGTAATCACCACGCCGCCCCCAGAATGATCGGAGAAAACCGCTATGCGGAGGGTATCCCTTTCAAGAAGAGAATAGCTGGTCCAACTGACTAAAAAAATAAATACACTGCAGAGAATCGAAAGTGCTTTCTTCTTTTGAAACAGCCCTATGACGGAGAGAATGAGTAAAAACAGCATTACCGCCGCAATTGCGTTCCGAATAAAATCATAACCGGCGGGCAGGGTGGCAAAGGGGAGGTTTGCGAAAAATCCGGCGATGAAAGAGAGGAGCTTGGTGAAGAGCGCCGTGGCCGTGGCAAAAACAACGGCAACCCATTTTAAAAAAGGGATGGCTGAAAAAAGCAGGGACAACAGCCCGGCAACCATGATGGGCTGGAAAGTGACAGAGGCGACCAGATTGGTGACCGGAGCGATCACAGAAAGGGAAGGAAATATAAAGAGTGTAACGGGGATTACACAAAGGGATGCAATCAGGCTTTGTCCGGCGCTGTTCAGCAACAGGGCGACAAGCCGCCTGAGCTTTGCCGGACATTGATGCTCCAGTTTGGTTTGATATAGCGCCAGCTTGGGTGCAAAGACAACAATCCCAAGTGTTGCGCTGAAGGAGAGCAGCAGACCGATGTCGGTGGCCGCATAGGGATTCAAGAGCAGTATCACCATCAGGGAAAAGCCCAGAGAGTTCAGGGGGAATACCTCACGGTATAAGATCTGTCCCAACAGCATCAGGATGCACATCCATCCCGCACGGGTGACGGGAGGTGAAAAACCGGTGACAGCCATGAAAAGAAAGATCAAACAGGCGGTAATCAAACAGGCCGGGCGATTTTTGATTCGAAGCTTTTTCAGGAAGGCGAGCAGGACACCCGACAACAGCACCGTATGGGTGCCCGAAACCGATAGAATATGGGCAAGACCCGAGTCCTGAAAATTCTGCTTGGTCTCTTTGGAGAGGGAGGTGGTATCGCCCAGCAGAATTCCTTTGATCAAAGCGGCTTCCGGGGGCTGATACATCCGATCGATGGCGGAGAGGCAGGCTATGCGTATTCTGAGAGGCAACTGAGCAAGCCATGAAACCAAAGAACCGGTTTCCTCTTTATACGTCACCGGCCCCTTGGCGTAGGCGTTCAAATAAATTCCTTTGGATTTATAGAAGCTCTTGGCATCAAAACCCCGGCTGACAGAGGGAAGGGAAAAATAAAATTCTCCTTCGATTTTGTCAAAGGCTTTTGCCGATTCATAAAGATGGATGCGAATCTTCAAATGTTGGGGGGCATTCTCCAAATCAATTCGGTTTATTTTAACCGTGAAGGTATAGCGGCCCCCATCCCGGACAGGCAGATCGATGATTTCCCCGGAAATAAAAGCGGACTGCCCATCCAGCGCAGCCGCAGGCCGATAAGCCAGCACCTCCCAGACGGGCAGATAACAAAATGCAAAGGATAAGGTAAAGAAAACAATGGCTACCGCTTTTTTAAAAGAAGCGCGCACCCAAAAGGCAAGGATTAATCCAATGATGAAGCAACCAATGCCGGCAGCGGTTAAAACAGTCAGACCAAAACCAAACCCGCAGAACCAGGATGCGATCAGCAGGCCTGATAAAAAGGAGAACCCGCATAAGGCAAGTGGTTGGATTTTCATAATTGCTATTACTTAAAGAAGAGAGGAAGCTTTTCAAGGAATATGATATCGGTGCGGTCGGCGGCATCCCCTTCGGCCAAAACCGCCATCTTTCCGACGATATTGCCGCCGGCATGGTTCACCAAAGCCTCAACAGCCTTGAGGGACTCGCCGGTGCTGATGACGTCATCCACGATTAAGACGCGTTTTCCTTGAAGCTTAACCGCATCATTGGCATCCAGATAAAGGGTTTGAATTTTGGCGGTAGTGATG
>JAKOTC010000002.1 GCA_029776465.1 Bacillota bacterium | reverse complement strand
GGCCTCAACCTTTTCAAGGCCGTATTTGGACATGAATTTAAAAAACTCCAGTTTGATAAATAAGGCCCGAAGGGCCTGGCGATCCATCTGTTTGGCCTTGATGGCCTCAAAATCCACCTCAATGGGAGCGTCACATCGGATAGTGGCCAGTTCTCTGGACAAATAGGCCATCTCCCTGCCCGCCTCCAGCTTGGCTCTCACGCCCGCCTTAATATCGGAACTGCTCAGGTTCTCATAAACTCCGTCAAGAGAGCCAAAACGGCTGATTAAATCCACCGCCGTCTTTTCACCGATGCCGGGAACGCCGGGTATATTATCTGAGCTATCCCCCATCAGGGCCTTTAGATCCACCAGATGGTCAGGAGTAGTCTTATATTCCTCATAAAACTTATCCATGTCAAAAAGGGTAGACTCAGGCCGCCCCATTTTAGTGTAGGCCAGCCGAACCTTGGTGCGCGGGCTGACCAATTGAAGGCTGTCCCGGTCCCCGGTGGCAATCACACAATCCTCGCCGGCCTCCGCGGCCTTCCGAGCCACCGTTCCCAAAATGTCGTCGGCCTCCCAGCCCGGACAGGTCAGCAATGTGCAGCCCATGGCTTCCAACACTTCTTTGGTGAGGGGAAGCTGAACTGCCAATTCCTCGGGCATTCCCTTCCGTCCGGCTTTATATTCCGTGTACAGGGTGTGGCGAAAGGTCTTATCCGGCAGGTCAAAAGCCACAACGATCCCGTCAGGGTGTACCTGGTCCTGCAGACTGTTTAAAATTTGAAGAAAACCGAATACGCCATTGATGGGAAGGCCCTGTTTGGTGGTCAGAAGCCTGATCCCATAAAAAGCACGGTTTAATATGCTGTTTCCATCAATAACTAATATCAAAACAGTCTCCTTCCGGCCGGAATAAAATCCGGCCCCGAATCTGTTATACGTTATTATTATTACACAGAGATTATTATACACTATTTCAACAGTCATTTCAACCAATCCCATCGCCCATTTCCCTTATTCGGAAATATTTGTATTTTAGTTTACAGTATACTCCACGCGCTTTGAGTAAAAATATAACAGACATCATTGGAAAGGAGATTAGCCATGCCAAGTGACCAAGTCAACAAAGTAAACAGTGCGCAATATAAAAAAATGGTTGAGGAACAAGCCCCCAAATCCAATATAGGCAAAGACTGTCTGATGGCTTTCCTGTTTGGGGGAAGCCTTTGTGTGTTGGGACAGATCGCCTTTGACATTGCCAAATCCGCCGGTCTGGATAAGGATCTGGCCTCCGCTGTCAGTTCCATATCCCTCATCACATTGGCTGCCATTTTAACCGCCTTCAACGTCTTTGATGACATTGGCAGGATTGCCGGAGCCGGCACACTGGTGCCCATCACAGGGTTTGCAAACTCAGTGGTGGCATCCGCCATGGAATTTAAAACAGAGGGTTTTGTCTTCGGAACCAGTGTCAAGCTTTTTGTCATCGCCGGGCCGGTTGTGGTATTTGGCACTGTTTTTTCCGTGATATACGGCATTATTCTGCTGATTTTAAAAGCGATGGTAGTGGACGTAGGATTATGATACGAATGGGCAGCACCGTTATATTTGACGAGCCGCCGGTGATAGAAAGCTGGGCCTCTGTGGCAGGCAACCATGAAAAAAAAGGTCCGCTGGGCAGTTATTTTGACATTGCGGAAGAGGACACCACCTTCGGTCATAAAACCTGGGAACAATCAGAAAGCGCCATGCAGAATATGGCCTTTAAAACCGCATTGGAGAAAACGAGCTTTCAGGCCGACAGCATCGATTATATCTTCGCCGGTGATTTAGACAATCAGTGTATCGCCTCCAGTTTCGGATTGATGTCTTTTAATATTCCCATGGTCGGATTGTTCGGCGCCTGTTCAACCATGGCAGAAGGTATCGCCCTCTCCTCTCTCCTGCTGGCGGGGGGCGCGGCCAATCATTGCGCCGCGGTCACCTCCTCTCACTTCTGCTCGGCGGAACGCCAGTTCCGCTATCCCCTTGAATACGGCGGACAGCGTCCCCCAACCGCTCAATGGACTGTTACCGGAGCCGGCGCCACCATTCTCTCTAAAAGCGGTCAGGCCGTCGCCTCGGGCAATCCCAAAATCCGCGCGGCAACCATCGGGCGAATCACTCAGCTGGGCATCAAGGATATCAACAACATGGGTGGTGCAATGGCACCGGCAGCTGCCGATACTCTGACCCGGTTTTTCCAGGATACCGGCAAAAAGCCCGATGACTTTGACCTGATTGTAACCGGTGATTTGGGTGAATTGGGCCTCAGCTTAACCATACAGCTGCTCCAAGCCGGAGGTTATGACTGCAGCGATCGTATGAATGACTGCGGCTGCATGGTTTTTGACAACAAAGATAAACATTACGGTTCCGGCGGATCGGGCTGCGGATGCTCTGCCATTGTTTTGAATTCATATATTTTAGGACAGATGTTGGCGGGAAACTTAAAAAACGTGTTATTTATCGGCACCGGAGCCTTAATGAGCCCTACCAGCACCTATCAGGGTGAAATCATTCCGGCCATTGCCCATCTTGTCCACATCGGGATATAGCGAATATGGGTGAAATGAGGTTTTCAATATGATGTATGTAAAAGCATTTTTGGTAGGTGGGATTATTTGCATCATTGCGCAAATCCTGATTGATAAAACAAAAATAACCCCTGCGAGAATTCTTGTCACACTGGTTGGTTTGGGGGTTCTCTCTGTGGCGGTCGGTATCTCGGATAAGCTGGTCCAATTTGCCGGCGCAGGTTTTACAACCCCCATTTTCGGTTTTGGCATTGCGCTGGGGAACGGTGTGAAAAAAGCCATTGCGGAAAAAGGTTGGTTGGGAGCTTTGGGCGGAGGGCTGACAGCCACCTCCATCGGCATTGGGGCTGTTATTTTTCTGGCTGTCTTGATTGCGCTGTTTGCTAAATCCAAAGATAAATCATAGGGAGACCTCCCATGAAAATGAAAAAGAAAACCGCTGTTACTATTTTGGTTCTTCTGTCCGCAATTGCTATATTAATTACCCTCTATTTGATGAATCAGTTGAAAATTTACCGTGCTAATGAACGATTGGGTTCCCTGCCTTCCGAGCTGACCATTTCTCAATCTTCGGCAGTCATCTCTTATACGGAGGAAAGTGAGGCCGTTTCGGTAGGCGGAATTCTGCTTAAAATCGGCGGAAATGAGGATTATTATCTGATTTCCGCCGGTTCTGATTATATTTTGACTGTCTACGGGTTGCCCGGTTCATTAACTTTCGGGGGCAGAAATACACCGATGAGCCTTTTTCAAGCCGCTCAGGCCGGGGGCTTGTCTGAAGTTCGGGCTTTGTTAAAAGAAAACGGGATCACGGTTTCCCGCCAGATCGAGATCTCATCCCAGGCATTAGAATCCATCCTCTCCAATTTCGGCAGACTTGAATTCCATAACCCTTCTCCTGTGGGAGATGCCGCTCACGCAAGCACCCTCTATTTTGCGGTGGGAAATCAAAGCCTGACCGGATTTCAGACTGCGGAATTTTTTAAAGCCGCCGACCCCGCCGGAAGGGATGCCGCAACAAGGGCGCTGATCGAAAAGCTGGTTTTGGCCAGCATAAATGAAACCTCTTTTAATAAGCTTCTCGAAATGGTGAACAGTAATATCATGGCCGCAGACCGTCTTTACTCTATGGACTATTAGAACAGTCTGCAGGCAAAAGGTCAGTTTGTAAATATTATTCGACCCCAGACCCAATCCGGGGAGTCCGGGCCTGTACTTTCGGAAGATGAAAAAAGTACTCTTCAGCACACTTTTCCAGCATACTAACGCAAACTGGCCTGGCTTCACAGGCCAGTTTGCTATTGTTTCATAATGTGGATTATGGTATAATTTAATATAAATTCTTGGGTAAATTTATTGAGAAAGCAGGTTTACAATTCATGAAATGGCACGAAATGACCTGGACGGATATCGAAGAACGCCTGAAGTACAATACCGTCACCGGCCTTTCCGGGCAAGAAGTGAAGAAAAGATTGGATGAGTATGGGCCAAACGAACTGGCAGGTAAAAAGCCGAAAACTTTTTTACAGCGCTTTTTTGCCCAGCTCGCCGATTTTATGGTTATAGTGCTAATTATCGCCTCCGCAATCTCGTTCGGCCTGTCCATATATGAGGGAGAGCATGATTTTGTCGAGCCCATCGTTATTATTTTAATCGTTATCTTAAACGCAATCCTCGGTGTTTTGTAGGAAAGCAAAGCCGAAAAGGCTCTTGCCGCCCTGAAGAATATGGCCGCCCCCCTGGCCAGAGTAATTCGGGATGGCCAGGATCAAAAAATCCCCGCGGCCGAATTGGTTCCGGGAGATCTGATTGTTTTGGAGGCAGGGGACTTTGTTCCCGCGGATGCCCGGCTTGTGGAAAGCCACAGCCTGAAAATCAGCGAATCTGCATTGACCGGTGAATCCGAACCCATAGAAAAAAGCGCGGATGCCCAGTTGGAAAGCAACACTCCCCTGGCAGAGCGGGTAAATATGGTTTATTCCGGCTGTCCCGTGGTTTACGGCCGCGGAAAGGCCATTGTCACCGAAACCGGCATGAATACCGAAATGGGACGCATTGCAAAGATGCTGGATGCCGAAGAAGAAAGCTCGACCCCTCTGCAGAAAAAACTCGCCCAGCTTGGCAAGTATCTGGCCATCGCGGCTCTGCTGATCTGCGCCGCTGTCTTTGTTGTCGGCCTGCTCAGCGGAATGGAACTGGCCCGTGTCTTTATGCTGTCGGTCTCTCTTGCCGTAGCAGCCATTCCGGAAGGACTGCCCGCCATCGTGACCATTGTCCTTGCCACCGGGGTTACCAAAATGGCAAAACAGAATGCGATTATCCGCCGTCTGCCCGTGGTGGAAACCTTGGGCTGTGCGTCGGTAATCTGCTCGGATAAAACCGGAACACTGACCCAAAACAAAATGACCGTTGTGGGTGCCTGGGTAATGGAAGGGGACTTCTTCGATCCCTTTGTGAATTCCGGAGAAGAGGTCAAACGGATGTTCCAGCTGGCCTCTCTCTGCTGCGACTGCAAGGTCGAAATGATCGATGGTCAGCGGAAGGAAGTGGGCGATCCCACCGAACTTGCTATTGTGAATGCCGCAGAAAAACTCGGTTACAGTCAAGTTGACAGTCAATCCACTATGCCCCGGATTGCGGAATTGCCCTTTGATTCCGACCGCAAGCTGATGACTACCATCCACAATATCGGCGGCCACCTGATGGCAATCACCAAGGGTGCCCCCGATCAGCTTTTTGCCCGATGCACCAGCGGTGATATCGAAAGCGCAAAAGCCGCCAACGAGGCGATGGGACGTAAGCCCTCCGGGTGCTGGCCGTGGCCATTCGCCCGCTGGATGCCCTCCCCGATTCGCTCACTTCTTCTGAAATAGAAAGGGATTTAAATCTGATCGGTCTGATCGGAATGATTGACCCGCCCCACGAAGAAGCCCGGGATGCGGTCGCAACCTGCGTGAAGGCCGGCATCCGTCCGGTGATGATGACCGGAGACCATGCGGTTACCGCCTCCGCCATCGCCACCCAGCTGGGTATCCTCCGGGAAGGTGACCGGGTTGTTACCGGCAGTGAACTGCAAAATATGAGTGAGGCCGAACTTGCTGGCGAAATCAATGCCATTTCTGTTTATGCCCGTGTCAGCCCGGAGGACAAAATCAAAATCGTGAAGGCCTGGAAATCACAAGGCCACATTGTGGCTATGACCGGCGACGGAGTTAACGATGCTCCCGCTCTGAAGGCCGCGGACATCGGCTGCGCCATGGGCATCACGGGAACCGATGTCGCTAAGGGCGCCGCGGATATGACCCTGGTGGACGACAACTTTGCCACCATTGTCTCAGCCGTAAGATATGGCCGCGGCCTGTATGATAATATCAAAAAGTCGGTTACCTTCCTCACCGGCAGTAACATTGGGGAAATCTTAGTGGTTTTAGCCGGCCTGCTTTTGCTGACCAGCACCGAACATCGCGCACCGCTGGAAGCCATCCAGATTCTGATGATCAACCTGGTGACCGACAGCCTGCCCGCCCTGGCTTTGGGGATGGAGCCTGCCGAACGGGACGTTATGCAGCGCAAGCCTCGCCCGGCCGATGAAAGCATCCTAGCCGGAGGCATGGCTGTTCGGATGGTTTTACAGGGTATAATGATCGGAATTTTGACGCTGGCAGCCTTCTTTATCGGATATAACCACCTGGGCAAACCCCATGATTTTGACACTGCCCAAACCATGGCCTTCCTTGTCCTGGCCATGTCTCAGCTGTTCCACGCCTTCAATATGCGCACCTACGGTTCTGTATTCCGCCACAGCCTGCTGAGCAACAAGTATATGTTAGCGGCTTTTGCCGGCTCTATATTGATCCTTCTCCTCACCGCATTAACGCCCCTGGCCTCTGTTTTCAAACTGGTCCCCTTAAGCCTGACCGGATGGGGAATCGCAGTAGGCTTGGCTTTCTCCGTCATTCCCATCGTTGAGATTGGCAAACTGATCGGCCGCCTGTTCCGTAAAAAATAAACCTCGCTAAGCGTTGCAATATTTCTTTTAAGCCTCCCTAAATGACAAAGGCCATATGGTTCTTCGCACCTGTTTTATTGGCGCATCTGAAGAATAAAAGATACGTGGAATAAAATAAAGAAGGTGGCAGTATGGTAGAGGTCTTCAGCTTCGGCATTCTTGGCATGAACGCTTATCTGGTTCGAGTTGAGGTGGATATCTCGACAGCCATGCCTTATTTTGAGATCGTGGGACTGCCCGACGCCGCGGTCCGCGAATCTAAAGAACGGGTGAAAAGCGCCATCAAAAACTGCGGCTTTTCCATGCCGGTGGCTCGGGTTGTTGTGAATATGGCGCCCGCAGATGTAAAAAAAGAAGGGCCGATCTATGATCTGCCCATTCTGATGGCCATCCTTGCGGCCTCCGGCCAATTGAATTTTGACGTGGATTGGAAAAAGACGGCCTTCATTGGTGAACTCTCTCTTGACGGCAGTCTGAGAAGGGTAAACGGTATCGTAGGAATGGTGATCGCCGCCCGGGAAAACGGATTTGAACAGGTTTTTATCCCCTATGATAACGGTGCGGAAGGCGGCGTTGCAAGCGGAATCAAAGTCTATCCCACCAAGCATGTCAACGAGCTGTTTGCCCATTTGGCCGGAGGTCCTGCCATTCCTGCCGCTGTATTTAAGGAAGATGAACAAAATTCTCTGCCCGTGGCCGATTTCTCTGAGGTGAGGGGCCAAAAGGAAGCCAAGCGGGCTATGGAAAT
>JAKOTC010000206.1 GCA_029776465.1 Bacillota bacterium | reverse complement strand
GTTTCTACTTGGACAACCCGCTTTAAAATTCCTTGTTTAAAGAAAGGTCTTTTATATGAAAATTGAAGTTGCGGCCCATCGCGGCAATATGGCACTCTTCCCGGAAAATACGCTTCCAGCTTTCCGTTCGGCATGTGAGATTGAAGCTGATATGATAGAGCTCGATCTGCATATGACTAAGGACGGTAAAATTGTTGTCGCCCATGACAGCGATTTTTTACGCACCGCCGATCATCCGGGCAAAATTCATGAAATGACTCTGGCCGAGATTAAAAAAATCGATGTGGGTAAAAAACGGGGAGCAGAGTTCACCGGCTATACTGTTCCCACACTTGAAGAATTTCTTGATCTGATGAAGCAGATCGGGGAAAATATGACCTTCAACTTTGAGTTTAAGGATTATTTTCATGTGCTTGGAAGCGAGTTCGCCTGTGAGAGCGCCGACCGTGCCATCAAACTGATTAACGAGTACGGCCTCTGGGACAGAGCCTTCGTCAACAGCTTTGACGGGAGATTGCTTGAATACATAGAACACAAATATGACGGCCGCTTCCGTCTGCACGGTTTTTATCCCTACGAAATTGTCAGCAACACTAAAGCAAAGCTTTATTGCGCCTGCCTGTTCAATCAGCATATGGTGGATGGAAAATGGGTGTCGGGTGATTCACCCGTCAATCCTCTCGAGGATTTCAGCCGGGTAAAGGCTGACGGAATTCATCCCTGGGTGGGTGCCGGCGTACAGACCGAAGCGGATGTTTTACTCGCGGTTGAGCGTGGAGCCGAGTTGTTTACAAGCAATGATCCCGCCGGCCTGATGGAAATATTGAAAAAACACGATCTGAGGTAATCATAGCACTTCCCTGTCCATCCCCGGCTTATATGTTTGCCGGAGCAATTACATCTGCATTGCGTATGTTAACGCAGAAAGCGCAGAAAACCCTGCTAACCGTAATGGTCAGCAGGGTTTTCGTTGTATAAGGCTTATTAATTATTGCATAAAAGAGGTGAATAAAGTACAATAAATGATGCACTATACCACATTTACAAAAATTAAAACCGGAAGTAAGATGAGAGGCGAAGGGTATGAACGGAACCGAAATCCTGTCAAATCAGATGAGCGATCTGAAGGTCAATTTTCTCACCGGGGCTTATACTCGGCTTTGGGAAAGCTGGGGCGAAAAAAACATCTCGCCTGCCTATAACAAATTTTATTACCTCACCAAAGGCCGTTTTATGATCTCCATCAGCGGAAAAGAATATGAAGGACGGCCTGGGCAGCTCTTTTTACTCCCCTCCTCTTCCCTGCAAACCTATCACGCCTATCAGGATGATACGGCGGAGAAATATTGGATTCATTGCACCTTCTCCTGCGGCGAGCGGGATCTGACCGAGATTGTCAGCCTCTCCCCTTTTGTCCAGGTGGATAACCCCGAGTATCTGGCTTCACTTTTCAGGGAGATCCTCGATTGTGCGGGCAGTTCCGACCTCCCCCGGGTTCTGCGGCAAAAAGAGCTTTTGACCCGGCTGTTGATTTATTATATCGAGCATTCGGATACGGTTCCCACTATGATTCCCCAGGAACCCAAGATTCTGAATGTCATCCACTACATCGAAAAATCCTATGCCGAGGAAATCACCCTTGAAAAGCTCTCCGAGATCGCCCATTTCAATCCCCGGTATTTCATTCGATATTTCAAGAAGAACACCGGGCTCTCCCCAATGGATTATGTGCTAAACCTTTGGCTGAACAAAGCGAAAAAGCTTTTGCAGGAAACCGGATTGCCGGTGCAGGAAATTGCGGAGCTTTCGGGGTTTAAAAGCGCATATTACTTCTCACGCGTCTTTAAAGCCCGAATCGGATATCCCCCTTTGCGATACCGGTATATCGCCACTGTTTCCCAACGTGATTCAAGAAAGCAGGTAAAAATATGAGAAAAGAAGATTTGAAAATCCGGGATAAAATCCGCCGGAAGGCGGAAGACCCGGGGGACTGATGCACCCCTGAAAATCGCTTTTCTGGGCGACAGCGTAACCCACGGTTGTTTTGAGGTAGTGGAAAAAAGCCAGGGCAAATTTGACTGTATATACGACCACCGCGCGGTTTATCACAACCGTTTAAAAGAGCGGATCGAATCCGTTTTTCCCAATTGCCCCGTGTCCATCCTCAACGCGGGAATTTCGGGCGGCAGCGCCGAGCAGGGGGCGAACCGGGTCCAGCGCGACATTGTCTCTGCCGCGCCGGATCTGGCCGTAGTCTGCTTCGGGCTGAACGATGTGCTGTGCAAAACCAAGGAGAACTATACCCACAGCCTCTCTGAGATATTCGGCTGTTTAAGAAAAAACAATATTGACACCATTTTGATGACCCCCAATATGCTTTGCACCTCGGTCAACCCCAATCTTTCGGTTGAATGGCTGATCCGCACCGCCGAAAGCTGCGCCTCAGCCCAGAACAGCGGGAAGATGGACGAATACATACAGGCTGCCCGTGAAACGGCAGAGAAAGAAGACGTTCTGGTCTGCGACTGCTATGCAGACTGGAAGGCGCTTGAGCAGCGCGGCGCCGACATCACCAGCCTCCTTTCCAACTTTATCAACCACCCCTCCAGAGAAATGCACAGCCTCTTTTCGGGCAGGCTGTTTGAGACGATCTTGTTATAAAGAATTTAAAATATTGGAGGTTTTGATATGTATCTTCGCGACGAAAACCGGATACTGGCGGCTTATGAAATAGCCAAAAAGACCTATTCGGCCTTTGGTGTGGACACTGATGCCGTGATGGAGGCATTTTCAGAAATCCCCATCTCCCTTCACTGCTGGCAGGGGGACGATGTCAAGGGTTTTGAAGAGGTGGGCGACGTGGCCAGCCAGAACCTGGTCACCGGAAATTATCTCGGCGCCGCCCGAAATGCCGAGGAACTGAGAGCGGACATTGAAATGGCCTTTTCCCTCTCCCCCTGTAAGCATCGGGTCAATCTGCACAGCATCTACGCCGAGCCCACCCAGGTCAAGCCCCGCAACGAGCTGACCGCCGAGGATTTTTCCCGCTGGATTTCGTGGGCGAAAGAACGGCAGTATGGACTGGATTTCAACGCCTCCTTCTTCACCCATCCCATGATGAAGGACGGATTTTCACTGGCCTCCCGGGACAAAGCCGTCCGGGACTATTGGATCAAAGCAGGCAAAGGGGCGCGGGCCATCTCCGCGGTCATGGGAAGCGAGCTGGGCACTCCCTGTGTCAACAACATCTGGATCCCCGACGGGATGAAGGACCTTCCGGCCAACCGCAGGCTTTACAGGGAGTATCTGATGGATTCCCTCGACCAGATCTTCGAGGAGAAATACGATCGCACGGTGATGCGGGATGTTCTGGAGGGCAAGCTGTTCGGCATCGGAACCGAATGCTTCACCGTGGGTTCACACGAATTTTATCTGGCCTACGCGGTCAAAAACCATGTAGGCATCTGCATGGACACCGGCCATTATCACCCCACCGAATCGGTGGCCGACAAGCTGTCCTCGGTGGCAATGCTGGTGGAGGACGTTCTGCTGCACATCAGCCGTGGGGTACGCTGGGACAGTGACCACGTGCTGATTCAGGGCGATGAGCTTTCCAGCCTGATGCTGGAGATGAAACGGGGCGGTTTCTTCGGCAAAGTCGGAATGGGGTTGGACTATTTTGACGCCAGCATCAACCGGGTCGCTGCCTGGGTTATCGGCCTGCGCGCCGCAGGCAAAGCCATGCTGACCGCTCTGCTGGAACCCACCGCTCTGTTGGAGGAGGCCGAGGCCCGAGGCGACTATACCTCTCGCCTGGCTTTGATGGAGGAATTTAAAAATCTGCCCTCCGGCGCGGTGTGGGAAATGCTTCTGCTGAAAACCGGCAGGCCGCTGAACACCGAATGGCTGGAGATGGTAAAAAAATACGAGGCCGACGTGCAAAGCAAGCGCCATTAAGCTTTACAGTAAAAATAAATGAATAACAGGCGGAGAACATCATGATTGCAATCGAAAGCTTTCGCATCAACTCAAAAGCACTAAAAAAGGATAATCGTTACCGGGTCTTTCATTCCAAAACGCCGGTCTTTTCCTGGAGGGTTTTATCCAGCGGTAAAAACCTCTACCAGACAGCCTGCAAAGTCAAGGTCACCTGTGACCAGGAGGTTTTCTGGGATTCCGGCTGGTGTGAGAACCGGAATCAAAGCATTGGGTATCAGGGCAAACCCCTGCCGGTTGAAAAAAGGATCTGTTTTGAGGTTTCGGTTCGGGATAACTCGGGACAGGAAAGCGAACCGAAAGAGGATTACTTCTTTCTCTCTGACCTCCCCGCTTACCCCCTCAACTGGATCGCCTCCCAAAAGGACGAAAAGGGCAAAACACTATATTTCAGAAAAGATTTTTATATTGATAAGGAGATCACCGGTGCTCTGCTGTATGTCAGCGGGCTTGGCTATCATCACGCCACCCTAAACGGACAGCCCCTCGACAGCAGCCTGCTGGAGCCCCCGGTTTCCGACTATACCAAAACCGTTTATTATGTCTGCCTTCCCGAACTGGAGAGCTTTTTAAAGCCGGGCAAAAATACCCTTGCCATCGAAGTGGGCGAAGGCTGGCGGCGCAATGAGGGCAGTTATATTGACGGGCTGACCGATCGTAAGATCGGTTTTTTCGGCCTTCCCCAGCTGTCGGCCGTTTTGAAAATCACCTATACGGACGGCGAAACGGAAACGATTTGCACGGACGAAAGCTGGCTGTGCGGCCAGGGCGGCATTGTCTACAACCATCTTTTCAACGGAGAGACCTATGACGCGGGATGCTCTATTCCCGGCTGGAATCTTCCGGAAAGCAGCCCCGAGGGCTTTGCACCTGCAAAAGCGGTCTCCTCCCCCGGCGGCACGCCCCTCGTTACCGAGCTGGAACCGATCCGCGAACAAGAACTTTATTCTCCCAAAACCATTTGGCCCGCAGAAGACGGGTTCTTGGTTGACTTCGGCCAGAACATGGCGGGAGTGATACGGCTCCGCCTGCCCGCCGGAATGACCGAGGGACAGCGGATCACCATCGAACACGGCGAGTTTTTAAACCCGGACGGATCCCTGCATACCGCCAACCTTCGAGGAGCGCTCTGCCGGGATTGCTATATCGCCTCCGGAGATGAGCGGGACCTGAAGGTCTGGCAGCCCAGGTTTGTCTACCACGGCTTCCGGTATGCCAAAATCACCGGCCTTCCCCTGCTTCGCAAGGAGGACCTCACAGCCGTCAGTTTTTATTCCGACGTCCAAACCGGCAGCTTTTTCACCTGCGGAAGCGCTTTGGTCAATGCCATTGAAAAGCTCTCCCTTCAAACCGAAAAGGCCAATATTCACGGCATTCTCACCGACTGCCCCCAGCGGGATGAACGGATGGGCTGGATGAACGACGCCACCGTCCGTTTTGAGGAGACGCCCTATCATTTCGACATCGGCAGACTCTTTCCCAAAGTGCTGGCCGATCTGCTGGATTGTCAGGGCAAGGACGGCTCCATCACCTGCACCGCCCCCTATGTTTACGGAAGCCGGCCTGCCGACCCGGTCTGCTCCTCCTTCCTGGTTGCGGGGCTTCAGGCGCTGCTATTCACCGATAACCGCTCTGCCATCGCCGACGCCTATGAGGGTTTTGCGCGCTGGCAGGAATGCCTTGCCGCTCATGCCGAGAGCTTGATCGTGAACTACTCCCATTACGGGGACTGGGCCGGCCCGGTTTACGCCTGTGTGAACGGAGATCACGATATTAACGCCGTTCACTCGCTTTACACACCGGGCGAGTTCATGTCCACGGGATATTTTTATTACAACGCCAAGCTTCTGTCCCGGTTTGCCGACCTTCTGAACAAACCCGAGGACCGGCTGTACTATGAAAAAATGGCCGACAGCATCCGTCAGGCCATGCTGAAGAAATGGTGGGATCCTTCCACCGGCCGTATGGCCACCGGCTCTCAGGGCTGCCAAAGCTTTGCCCTTTGGCTGGGGATCCTGCCTGAGGAAGGAAAAGCCCTTGCGGCGAAAGTGCTGCATGACGACCTGGTCAGCAGGGATTATAAGATCACCACGGGCAATCTCTGCACCCGCTATCTCTATGACGCCTTGAGCGAGAACGGTTACCTGGAGGATGCCTGGAAGCTGATTACCCGGGAGGAATACCCCTCCTATGGCTATATGATTCAAAACGGCGCCACCACGGTCTGGGAACGGTTTGAATTCAAAGCCGAACCGGACATGAACTCTCACAATCACCCCATGTATGGTACGGTCAGTTATTGGTTTTACGCTTATCTCGCCGGAATCCGCCCCGTTACCGGCGGATTTGAGCAAGCAATTATAAAACCCTATTTCCCAAAAGAATTGTTATCGGTATCCGCTCAGGTGGATACTGTGAAAGGCCCCCTCTCGGTTCGATGGGTGCGGCAATGGGGAAAACTTTCCCTTTTCGTGAGTGTTCCCTTCGGCATGACCTGTACCGTTTACTTTAACGGCAAAGCCGAAACCGTGGGCAGCGGCCAGTGGAGTTTCTCAATAGACGAGTAACGCAAATACTGAAAGTCAATATAAAGCAGGGCGCCCTGCGCCATTTTTCGGCGCAGAGTGCCCTGCTTTTTTGCCCAAGGCTGATATTATCGGATACCCGGTTTACTGATTTGTCGTTCCCCTCAGGGCTCTGTTCGCTTCCAGTCCAAAGGGGATGCTGACAAAACGCCGCAGCGCAGAGCCTTCGGACACAAGCTTTCCGCTC
>JAKOTC010000205.1 GCA_029776465.1 Bacillota bacterium | reverse complement strand
GCGCAAAAATTTTTCCCGCCAGTCTTTAAGTGTCCGCGCGTAGTGGATGCCGATGTCTTCGAGCTGTTCCATTAAAAACCCTGTGTTTTTCGTCACGGCGGCGGTTAGAGCAGTTACCGATGGCAGATGCCCGCCCGGGAAGATATACTTCTTGATCCAATCCGATTTACGCCGGTAGGATTCATAGCTTTGGTCGGGGATAGTGATTACCTGAATGGCCAGTTTACCTGCGGGTTTCAGCAGCCGGTCGCACGTTTTGAAAAATGTGCCCAGATAGCGATGACCTACGGCTTCGAGCATTTCAATGGAAACAATCTTGTCGAATAAACCGGAGGTGCGACGGTAGTCCTGAAAGAGAATGGTGATTTTATCTTCGAGGCCCGCCTGCCTCACCCTTTGGCGCGCCAGCTCGTACTGCTCCGACGAGACGGTAATGCCTGTGACGTGGCAGCCGGTTGTTTTTACCGCTTCCAGGGCAAAGCCTCCCCAGCCGCAGCCGATTTCCAGAACATTATCAGATGAAGTGATGCCGGCCTTGTCGATAATCCGGTGGATCTTGCCCAGCTGGGCTTCCTGGCAACTGCAGTCCTGTCTCTCGTAAAAGCCGCAAGAGTATAGCATGGTTGGGTCAAGAAATGTTTGGAAAAAGTCGTTGTTGAGGTCGTAATGCTTCCCGATGTTTTTTCGCGATCCGATTATTGTGTTGGCCCGCAGCGCATGCATCAGGCGGTCCTTCTGAAGCATCAGCCAGGCCGTGACCAGATGTCCGTCAGCCAGCGCCCGGCGGTTTTTTATCAGAACGCCAAAGAGTTGAGGAATGTCGTCGGTATCCCACAGACCCTGCATGTATGCTTCGCCCAGTCCGATATCGCCGCCCACAACCGCCTGTCTGAAAAACCGGTGGTCGTTTATGGTCATCCGGGCCTGCTGGCGTGAATTTATATCGCCGAAATGGCGTTCCGTGCCATCCGGAAACCGGCAGGTGACCCCGCCCTGTTCAATTTTATCAAAAAGGTTGATCACCACCTTTGTGCAGGCGCGCTCGAAGAATGTCGGTTGCTGGCCTTCGGATGTCCGGCGTTTGTCTTTCTTCATGGGCAGTCTCCTTCAGCGATATTTAAGATACCTAACAAAAAAAACGCTGTCAGGCAATGCCAATTTCGCTTGTCTGAGGACGAGCAATCCGTCCGGGATCTCCTTTATCTCCCAAAAAGATAAATTAACAAACCCGATTTTGATATTGACCGTCAAAGGCATAAAATATTATAATTGTTGAGGAGTTTCAGGTGATGGCAGCTTGGAGAATGTTCTTTGTAAACTTAACTAATGGAGGTGATGATATGAAGACATACGCTGACCGCCCGTGGTTGGACCACATGGATCCTAAAATTACAAAAAACCCCTCATTGCCCGATATTCCGGTGCATCAGTTATTGACGGAGTCTGCCAAAAAATTTCCCAATCATACCGCGCTATACTTTTACGGCACAAAATTCAGCTACACAGAGTTGGAAACCTTGACCACCGGGCTTGCCAAGAGCATTACAGAGCTTGGCATCGCCAAGGGAGACCGGGTGGCCATTTACATGGACAATTGCCCGCAGTATGTAATAGCATTCTTCGCCGTTTTAAAGGCGGGTGCGGCCGTGGTGCAGGTCCCGCCGATGCTTGCAGAACGCGAGCTATCATACCTTGTCGCTGATTCAGGTGCCCGTGCGATCTTTACCCTTGACTACCTTTTGCCGAAGGTAAAGACAGTGATGAGCGGCTCTCCATTGCAATTCGCCGTGAGCAGCAGCCTGTTCGACTATCTGCCTCCGGATCCCATCCCCTCGAGACCTTTTGGAATACCTCAACAGGCTTTACCCTTTGAACCAGCCGCCGGTGTACATGAGTTTAAATCGCTCATCGGCAATGC
>JAKOTC010000204.1 GCA_029776465.1 Bacillota bacterium | reverse complement strand
TTACCCCTGAATTGCTGAGGAAGATGGAGATGGATGCCCGGATGAAGTGGGGTTGGGTCACGGTTCAAGCCGGAAGCGTGATTACCGATGTTTCGGGTCAGACTGCACAGCAAAATAATTAACAACCATAGTTAATATCAAAGCAGAGGGCGAAAAGCCCTCTGCTTTCTTCTTGGAAAAGGGATGCCGAGGAAATTAAAAGATTCACTGCTTTCAATAATTAAAAATTTGCATTTATCCTCCAAGTTGTTATAATAAAAAAGAAAACCAAAAGGAGGAACAGCGTATGAAGACCTATGAATATATTCTTCGTCTGGCCATTGCGCCGGACTTTTTCGAGGATGAGAAGATTGCCGCTATGGTTGAGTTTTGCAAAGCCGCCCGCATCGACGACGTGATGTTTCACCTCAACTGTGAAGAACTCAATCAGGGGCATCTTTCTATTGAGGAAACCCGTCCCTGGATGCGGGTTATCCAAAAGGCCGGACAGGCGCTGAAGGAGATCGGCGTGACCATGTCCATCAACCCTTGGACCACCACCCTGCACACCGACCGCGGGCGCCTGCTCAACCCGGGGCTGACCTTTAAGACCATGGTGGATCCCTTGGGCAATCAAGCCTCCGCCTGCGCTTGCCCGCTGGATAAAGACTTTCGAAAGTATCTGACGGAAATGTACGCTTTTTATGCCCAGGCCCATCCCCGGATGCTGTGGGTGGAGGACGATTTTCGGCTTCATAATCATGCTCCGCTGGTCTGGGGCGGCTGCTTCTGTGAAACCCATATGGCGGAATATTCCCGCAGGGCAGGGAAAACGCTGACCCGGGAGGAGTTTGTTCAGGGTCTTCTTCAACCCGGAGAGCCTCATCCTTATCGCAAAATATGGCTGGATGTGGCCAGGGAAACCATGGCTACATTGGCTGAGGAGATCGGAAAAGCCGTTCACGCTGTGTCCCCCGAAACCCTGGTCGGACTGATGAGCTCCGCCCCCAGCGTTCACTGCGCCGAGGGACGGGACTGGGAAGGAATCCTGCGGGGTCTGGCCGGGGAGGAAAATCCTCCTGTTAACCGTCCCCATCTGCCCGCCTATCAGGATGTCGCCCCTCAGATGTATTGCTGGAACTTTGCCCTGCATTCCCGCCAGACCAAGGCGGCAGTTCCCGCAGACACCCTGATTTATCCCGAGCTGGAGGGCTTTCCTCACACCACCTTCAGCAAATCCAACACCTTTTTGGCTTTCCAATTGACCACCTCCCTTCTCCTGGGCGCCGACGGCATTACCCTCAACATCTTCGACATGATGGGCAACGGTACCGTAATGAGCGACGGATACCACAAAACCCTTGCAAAAACCAAAGATTTTTTAAACGCCGTCAGGAGTTTGGATCTGACCCGGAAAACTCCGCTGGGAGTGAAGGTGATGCTCAACCCCCTATCCTCCTATTCGATCCATACCCCAGAAGGCAGAAGCATGGAGGAACTCTATCCTGATGAGGGCTTTTTTGCCGGCCTTTTGACGGCTTATGGCATCTCCAATCACTACTGCCTGGACCAAGGGGTGAAGGGAGAAATCATTGCAATCTCGGGCCAATATCTCCGGGGCTGCACCAAAGAGGAAATTGAGCGCCTATTCCACAACAACAAGGTGCTGATGAACGGGGAGGCGGCTTCTACCCTGTTTGAGCTGGGGATGGGACATTTGGCCGGGATATCGGATGTAAAATGGCATCCGCAGGACGACGGTTCGGTCTGTTATGAGCAGGTGTGCGACGGACAGCGGTATCACGGACTGCCCGCCGGGCGGATGAGCGCTCAGAACGCCGGTGACTTTTTGGAGATCCGATATTCTGTTCCGCCTTATCTGTTTGCCGAGGCCAAAGATTATCTCGGCCAAACCTCTGCGCCGGGTATGGCAATGGTTGAAAACCGAGTTTTCATTCTGCCCTATAAACGCTCGAACGGCCGGCCGGATGCGCTCCTAAATCCCCTCCGCCGAGACATCCTGCATACTGCGCTTTACCGGTTTGCGGACTCCGCCGCGGCGATAGTGGCCGGATGCGCTCCGGTGTCGG
>JAKOTC010000203.1 GCA_029776465.1 Bacillota bacterium | reverse complement strand
GCATCGGCGGCATCCAGATAGGCGGGCAACTCACGAAGGATCAGGCTTCCGCCCAGGTCCTCGGCAATAAACCCGGCTTTCTCCAGCAGAGGCAGATTCTCCAGCGCCAGAGCCCGTTCCTCGGCGGTAAGGCTGACCACAATCGGCATCAAAAGGGTCTGCCGGTGGACCTCTCCAGTGCTCTCCGCCAGCCGTTCGAATAAAATCCTCTCATGAGCGGCATACTTGTCAATCAAATGAAACTGCCCCTCCGACTCAATAAGCACATAGGAGGAAAAGACTTCTCCGATCAGGCGAAACTCCGGCTCGGGCAGTTTCTCCGGCAGACTCTTCTCCTCTTGGGGCGCCGGCATCTCCGGCGAAGTCCGGGCATTCGGCGCTTCGGGAGGATAAGCGGATGGCGTTACCGGTGTGGCCGGCTGCGTCTTTGGCTTGAAGGGAATCTCTTCATCGCAAACAATATTGATATTCACCGCGGCCGGTTTCGAAAGGGCAGCAGATGTAAAAGAAGGAGCGGCGGGCTTATCGAAAGAAAGCTGCGGCGTCACCCCAGGCTGAACCGGTTTGGCTGCCGAGCCCTGGGCGAAGGGCTCCGCTCCTGTCCGGGGCGCGGAAACCGGCTGCTCTTGAGAAACCAGCGGCTGATCCTTGGCAGGAAGGGTTCGCAGCACCTCGCTGGTGAAGGGGTTGGAATTCTGGTTTAAATTCAGCTTGGGAATTTTTCCGCTTTCCAGCGCCGACTTTGCCGCGAAATACACCGCGTCAAACAGCGGGCGCTCGTTGACAAAACGCACCTCGGTTTTCGTCGGGTGAATATTGACGTCCACCAAATGCAGGTCCATCCCGATATGGAGCACGCAGCCGGGGAAACGCCCGGTGGCAATGGTGTTGCGATAGGCCTCCTCCAGCGCGGCCATGGCCGTCCGGCTTTTAACGGAGCGTCCGTTGAGGAAAAAAAGCTGCATGGCCCGGCTGGCCTGAGCGGCAAAGGGCTTGGTGACAAAGCCGGACACCGACACGCCCTCCCGCTCGTAACTGATCTCCATCAAACCCGAGGCAAAGTCCTTCCCCAAAACCGAATAAATCGCGGAAAACAGCTTGCCGTTTCCGGGGGTATACAGGGCTTCCTTGCCGTCCCGAAAAAAGCGGACAGAGATCTCGGGGTGGGAAAGCGCCACCCGCTCCACAATCCCGGCCACGGCATTGGCCTCGGTGACATCCTTCTTGAGAAATTTCAGGCGGGCGGGGGTGTTATAAAAGAGGTCACGGATAATAATGGTAGTTCCGTCCCGGCAACCGGTTTCATAACACTCCGTCATGGTTCCTCCCTCCAAAACGGCCCGGCAGCCGGTAGTGGCGGAGGCGGTTTTGGTCATCAGTTCCACCTTGGAGACGGCAGAGATGGCGGCCAGCGCCTCGCCCCGAAAGCCCAGGGTGCCAATGGCCTCCAGGTCCTCGGCAGAGGAGATTTTGCTGGTAGCATGACGCTGAAAAGCCACTTCCACCTCATCGGCGGGGATTCCGCATCCGTTATCCGTGACACGCAGGTAACTGATCCCACCACCCCGGATTTCCACCGTGATGGCAGTTGCCCCTGCGTCCACCGAATTTTCCATCAATTCTTTAACCACCGAAGCCGGCCGCTCAACCACCTCTCCGGCAGCTACCAGCTCGGCAACCTGCTTATCCAGCACCTGAATTTTAGCCATAGAAACGCCTTTCCATCACATACATTGTTTTCTATTCCTGATCCGAGTCGACCCTCAGCACATAAACATGGTGCAGATATTTTTCGCCCCGGAATACTTCATAATAATCAGAATCCGAAGGGACAAATCCCAGCTTTTCCGCAAGACGGATAGATTTTTTGTTATCGGTATAGATGCAAGCCCGGATTTGCGTTACCTTCATCCTTTGGCGGGCAAACCGGATGATTTCCTCCATGGCCTCCCTCATATATCCGCTTCCCTGATAGGCTTCTTTTAAATCATACCCCACATCCGTAACCCGGGCGCCCTGGTTCCAATAATGAAAGCCACAGGTTCCCAGCATAGCGCCGTCCGACTTTCGTATCAAAATCCAGCGGTGTTGTGACCGCGGTTCGGGGCGGGTATAAAAGGCGATGATTTCATCCGCGGCCTGAAGGTCTGCCAGCGGTTCGGCATCATACAGATAGCGGTTGACCCCATGATCCGAGAAATGCTCGTAGATAAATTCCCTGTGGGAGGGTGCGAGACTTTTTAAATGCAGTCGCTCTGTTTCTAAATCAGTAAAAATCATAGATGCCCTCTACAAAATTTCTCTTGCCGTCTTTCCCAGCTCGTCGAGAATGGCAAGCGCCTCTATGGGCGTCACAGTGTTGATATCCAGGTTCTTCAGCTTTTGCAGAATTCCCGCCCGCTTCTCATCGGACAACCCGGTCTGCATCCCGCCGTCGGCGTATACCGGACGCTTCTCCTCGTCCGCATACACCCGCCGCTTGGCGTCGGCCTCCAGCTCGGCAAGCACCTGTTTGGCCCGCCTGATGATTCCCTCGGGCACTCCGGCCAGCTTTGCCACTTCGATGCCGTAGCTGTCATCGGCTCCGCCCCGGGCGATTTTACGCAGGAAGGTAATCTCGTCCCCCCGCTTGCGCACCAAAATGTTATAGTTTTTAACCCCTTCCACCTGGCCCTCCATCTCGCACAGCTCGTGATAGTGGGTGGCGAAGAGGGTTTTAGCCCCCAGCTTCTTTTTGTCGGCGATATATTCAATCACCGCCCGGGCGATGCTCATTCCGTCAAAGGTGGAGGTTCCCCGGCCGATCTCATCCAGTATAATCAGGCTGTCCTTAGTGGCATTTTTCAGAATATAGGACAGCTCGTTCATCTCCACCATAAAGGTGGACTGGCCTGCGGACAGGTCATCCGACGCGCCGATGCGGGTGTAGATTCCGTCCACCACGCCGATCTGAGCCGAAGAAGCCGGCACAAAGCTTCCGATCTGCGCCATCAGCACAATCAGGGCGTTCTGGCGCATATAGGTGGATTTTCCCGCCATATTGGGCCCGGTGAGGATCATCATCCGGTTGTCGGCAGTATCCAGTTCGGTGTTGTTGGGGACAAAGGAATCCGCCTCCAGCATCGCCTCCACCACCGGATGGCGCCCATCGTTGATCCGCAGCTTTCCGCTCATATCTACATCGGGGCGGCAATAACCCTGTTTGGCAGCCAGATCGGCAAAGGAACAAAAGACATCCAGCATGGCCACCGAAGCGGCGGTCATCCGAATTCGCTCCTGCGCAAGGCCGACCTTGGAACGGATTTCGCAAAAAAGCTCATATTCCAATTCGACCAGACGGGTTCTCGCATCTAAAATTTCCCCCTCCAATTGCTTCAGTTCGGGGGTGATAAACCGCTCGCAGTTGGTCAGGGTCTGTTTGCGTATGTATCTTTCCGGAACGGCGGAAAGATTGGACTTGGTCACCTCAATGTAATAACCGAACACCCGGTTATAGGCGATTTTCAAGCCCTTAATGCCGGTCTTTTCCTTTTCATCGGCCTCAATTTTGGCCAGAAGCTGCTGGGAATCGTTGACCAGCATACGGAGCCTGTCGACCTCGGCAGAGTAGCCGGGGTTGATCAGCCCCCCGTCCTTTACCGAGAGGGGCGGCTCCTCCACAATGTCCTGCTCAATCAGGTGATGCAAATCCTCCAGGGTGTCAATGCCGGCATAGATCTCCCGGTTCATCGCCGACTGAAAACCCTCCATCCTCTTACGAAGGGCCGGCAGCCGGGCGATGGCTCCCGCCAGCATTTTGAGTTCCCGGGCATTGGCGCTGCCGTATAATACCCGGGTGGTGATCCGCTCCATATCATAGATGCCGCTCAGGGCGGCCATCAGTTCGGATCGGCTGATGTCGTCGGCCACCAGTTCCCCCACCGCGTTCTGCCGCTTGGAAATCAATCCGCAGTCCAGCAGGGGGCGCTCCAGCCAGCTTCGCAGCAGGCGGCGTCCCATCGGGGTTTTCGTCCTGTCCAGCAGCCAGAGAAGGCTGCCCTTTTTCTCCCCCGTCCGCAGGGTTTCAGTCAGCTCCAAATTCCGGCGGGTGTAAATATCCAGATGCATATACCGGCTGCCGGAATAAATGTGAATCTGATCGGCAAGGGTCAGTTTGCCCCGGTACACCTCTTCCAGATAGCCCAGCGCCGCCCCCAGCGCCGACGCGGCCAACGGCTTTTTCTCAATCCCGCTCTTCTCGATGGCAGCCGGCGAGAATACGGCGGACAGCCTTTGCATGGCGGTGTAATAATCAAAATCCTCCGGCAGCCGCTGCTGGGGTTGAGCGCCGCAGAGGGCTTTGCAGTTTTCCAAAAAAGCAGCGGGGATGCCCGGAGCAACCAGTATCTCCCGGGGAGCAAAACGCAAAAGTTCTCCGGACAGGGCGGGGATTCCCCCTTCCGTTTCGGTGACGTGAACAGCCCCGGTGGAAACCTCCACAAAAGCCAGGCCCGCAATGCCCCCCTCCAGCCAAACAGCGGCAAGGAAGTTGTTCTTTCCCTCATCCAGCATGCTGGTTTCGGTAACCGTGCTGGGGGTGATCAGCCGGGTAACCTCCCGTTTAACCAGCCCCTTGGCCAGCGCCGGGTCCTCCATCTGCTCGCAGATAGCTATCCGATAGCCTTTGGCCAGCAGCCGTGCGATATATCCCTCGCAGCTGTGATAGGGCACCCCGCACATGGGGGCCCGTTCTTCCTCACCGCAGTCCCGGCCCGTTAAGGTCAGATCCAGCTCCTTCGAAGCCAGCCGGGCGTCGTCATAGAACATCTCATAAAAATCGCCCAGGCGGAAAAACACCAGGTAATCCGGATGCTGTTTCTTAATATCCCAATACTGAGCCATCATCGGCGATATGGGCATGAATCGTTCCCCCTCCAAATACCACTAGGGACGTATCGAAATACGTC